>JAFEEX010000100.1 GCA_018240895.1 Pseudomonadota bacterium
GATAATTATGAATCAGACTCTAAGCGCAATCGAAGGTTGATCGCTTCGAAAACGAGGGCGGCAGAGCAATCTGCCGCCCTTTTTCGTTGACGGAGAACAAACAATGGGCGTTCGGTCAGGCTCCAATCAATCGCCGTTGCACCCGCGCATCGCCGGTGGCCGTGCGCCGAAATCGCCGATCCGCCTGGCGACCGAAAATTTCGGCGGCCATACCAAAGTAAGCAATTGGCAAGATTTGCCATTTAGCGTGGAAAAGTTCTTTCAAGGGGGAAAATGAAGGGACGGGCAAGTAAAGCTGCGTAACCGGAGACCAGAAATGGAATTCATCAACACGCTGATCCGCGACGAAGCGGGCGCGACCGCGATCGAATACGGTCTGATCGCCGCCCTTATCGCCGTCTCTGCGATAGTCGCCATGCAGAACATGGCCAAAAACGTCCAAAATACCTTCAACACCGCATCGTCGAAACTGGACTGTGCCAAGACCACTTCGTGCTGAGCGCTAACGAAGCAGGAATGTTTGGCTGAAATATCGGAGGGCGGCGAAGACATTCGCCGCCCTCTTTCATGGTTGTACGCCGATCCGCGCCACCATCGCGGATCAGTAAGTGACGATCTTGACCTTTTGCCCGGCGCTGATCCGGCTGGTCGCGGTCAGTCCGTTCAGGACCAGGAACCGGTCGAGCGGAGCGTCGGTATAGGCCATGCGCTGCGCCAATGACTGAACGGTATCGCCCGATTTCGCCGTGATTACTTCCAGCTTCCGCGGTTTTACGGCTGCCGCCTCGGTTGCGGAAATGCGCCGCATTGATGAAAACATCGGGCCAAACGCATTGGTTCCACCCGGCTGCGCCATCGTCACAAAGTGATAGGCGTGGCTTGCATCAAACTGATAGGCGAACACCGTCACCTCAACCTGGCTACCGCCGCTGTTGACAGTCGCGGTGGCATAGGCTGCCGGAATGCCGTTCACCGTGGTCTTCTGGATAGTGCCCGGATCGATCTTTGGCTGGTTGGCATCCGTCAACTCGGCAAAGGCGGCGCGGACATAGGCGTCCATATCACCGTTGAACTGGGCGGCAGTGAACTGGCCTTTGCCCGACTGGCCGGAAATCGACACCGCCTGCGTGCCATTGAGCAGGAAAAACCCGCTTGGGGCTTCAAATGCCAGGCGCATATCGGGCTGGGTAAATTTGCGCCCCTCAACCACGCCCTGCTTCGGATCGTCACCATAGGTCAGGCCCGAAATCTTGCTGAGGAACGTATCGCGATTGGTCACGCCGCTGGCGTTGGTTCCCGACAGCGTCAGGGCCGCCCGCACGCGTGAGGCCGGATCGGGGTGAGTCGAAGCCCAGGTCGGAACCGAATCGCTGGTTCCCATCAGCCGGGCATCAAGCGCGTTCTGGTTAGCCAGGCTTTGCAGCACGGTGGCCATGGCGCGCGGATCATATCCGGCGCGTTTCAGATAAGTGACGCCAAGCGCGTCCGCCTCGCTTTCTTGCCCGCGCGAATACTTCAGCGTCAAAAGCTGCGAACCCTGCTGCGAAAGCTGCTGCAGAAACTGCCCGGCCTGACTGTTGCCCAGCAATACGCCAGACAACACCGTGCCAAGTACGCCGATGATGGAATTCTTGGTCGCCGCGCTTTGCCGCTTGGCCGAATGGCGCGCGGCGACGTGGCCCACCTCATGCCCAAGGACGCCGGCCAGTTCCGCCTCGTTGTTCATCAAGGTGACGAGCTGGCGCGTGGTGTAGATATAGCCGCCGGGAATCGCGAAAGCATTGTTGACCGGCGAATTCAGCAGCGTGACGGTAAAATCGCCGCGCGCATTGCTCAGGCCCGATTGAACCGCAATGTTCTTGCCCACGGTTTCAACATAGCTTGCCTGCGGCCCGGTCACCGCGCCGCCGAATTCGGCGACAAGCTGCGGATGGGCCTTTGCCCCTTCCTGCCGGTCGGCCGCGCTGATTGCCTGAACGGTGCCCGCGGTCTGGGCCGAACCGGCCACTGGCACGGCGGCAAGCACGGCTGCGGTGGCCGTTCCCCACAGGATGCGACTGGAAAAGTTGGCGCGCGACATGATCCCTCCCGAATTTACCCCACTGCCGGCAATGCTATCGCCAAGCAGTAACGGTGAAAACCAATAAGTGAGCGATCATTGACCCGCGATGACCGAGCGAGGCAATGGCCGGAACAGAAGTTGGCGAGCGAAGCCTCAATCCTGTCCGATTTTCAGAAAGCGTTCCTCACGCCGCTGGCGCAGATCAGCGGGGCTGAGCCCGGACAGCGCGTCAAGCTCTTCACCCACGGCCTTGCCCAGCGCGGCGGCGGCGGCGGCGGGATTGCGGTGAGCACCGCCCACCGGTTCCTTGACGATCCGGTCGATCACGCCCAGCGCCAGCAGATCCTGTGCGGTCACCTTCATCGCTTCGGCGGCATCGGCGGCCTTTTCGGATGTCCGCCACAGGATCGACGCGCAGCCTTCGGGCGATATCACCGAATAGATCGCGTGTTCCATCATCAGCACGCGCTCGGCGCTGGCCAGGGCAACCGCGCCGCCCGATCCGCCTTCGCCGACAATCACCGAAACCATCGGCACCGGCAGGGCCAGACAGGCTTCGGTGGAACGGGCAATGGCCTCTGCCTGCCCGCGTTCCTCCGCCTCCACCCCGGGGAAGGCGCCCGACGTATCGACCAGCGAAACCACCGGCAGACCAAACCGCCCGGCCAGATCCATCAGGCGGATGGCCTTGCGATAGCCCTCTGGCTTGCCCATGCCGAAATTGTGCTTGATCCGGCTTTGGGTATCGTTGCCCTTTTCATGCCCGATCAGCATGACCCGCCGGTCACCCAGCCGCGCAAATCCGCCGATTATTGCCTGATCATCCCCGAAATAGCGATCACCGCCCAGCGGCATGAAACCGGAAAAGACCGTGCTGACAAAATCAGAGAAATGCGGCCGCATCGGGTGGCGCGCCACCTGGGTTTTCTGCCACGGGGTCAGCGCCGCATAGGTGCTGGCCAGCAGATCCGCGCTTTTGGTTTCAAGCCGCTTGATCTCAGCCGTGATGTCAACATCGCCCTGGCTGGCGGTCTGCCGCAGTTCGGCGATCCGGGCTTCGAGCGCCGCAACGGGCTTTTCGAACTCGAGATAGGAAATCATCGCGCCGCGCTAGCTTTCCTGAGGCCGGACCGCAAGAGGATGCCGCGCGTTGACCAGCGCAACCAGCCGGGCGCTGTCAACGTGGGTATAGATCTGGGTCGTGGCGATATCGGCGTGACCCAGCAGGGTTTGCAGCACGCGCAGGTCTGCCCCCCCTTCCAGCAGGTGCGTGGCAAAGGCATGGCGCAACACGTGCGGGCTGACCTTTTCGGGGTCGATTCCGGCCCGCAGCGCCAAGGCGCGCAGCAGTTGAAACAGCCGCACCCGGGTCAGGTGCCCGGTGCCCGAACGCGAGGGGAACAGCAACTTGCCCCCACCCCCGCGCAGGGCCAGCCACCGTGACAGCGCCAGCCGCGCCCGGGTGCTGACCGGCACCATGCGCTGCTGGCCGCCCTTGCCCGTCACCATCAGGAACGGCGCGTCGCGCGGCACGGCGCTGAGCGGTAGCGAAACCAGCTCGGTCGCGCGCAGCCCCGAACCGTAAAGCAATTCCAGCAAGGCCAGCATCCGCACCGCCTCTGCCTTGTCGCCCGCCGCCTCATCCTCGGCCCGGGCAAACATCGCCTCAACCTCACCATGGTTCAGCAGGCGCGGCAACGGGCGGCGGGTGCGCGGGCGCGGCAAGGCGGGGGACGGATCATCGCCGCGCAGCCCCTCATCAACCAGAAAGCCAAAGAATTGCCGCAGCGCAGAGCATTTGCGCGCAAGGCTGGACGGGGCAAGATCAGCCCACGCCACCCCCAAAGAAGCGACCGCCGCGCTATCCGCCTGCGTCAGATCGCCAATCGCTTCTTCCGCCCCGTCAAGGTCACGGCGATAGGCGGCCAGGGTATTTGCCGCTGCCCCCCGCTCTGCGGCGAGCATGGCCAGAAAGGCGTCAATCGCCGCCGACAGGCCCTTAGCCCCGCGCCACGGCTTCGGCCGCGATCATCCGTGCCTCCGCCGAAAGCCCGACGCGGTTGAGCGCCGAAACGATGTGAAACAGGTTCAGGCTGGTCATCTTGTCCCAGCCATCGCCCTGCATCCCCACCCCGGCGAGCAGCACGACCAGTTCCGCGTTATCCACCTCTGCGGCCTGATCGATCAGGCGGGCCCATTTGGTCTGGCGGTCCGGATCGACCCCCAGCTTTGCGGCAAAGTCACGCGACACCGCCTGATCGACCCGACCAAGCCCGGCAAGGCCGGCGATCAGGAAACGTGATTTGCGGTGGCCGGGCGAGGTATCATCGCCGTGGAAGCTATCAAGATCGCCGGAATCGACCTTCGTGTTTGCATCAGCCGCCGCCAATGCCAGCAGCGCCCAGGCCAGACTGCCCTTGCCAGCCTGCGGAGCCCAGCGCAGCGCGTTGCGATCAAGCCCGGCGGCCAGCATGGAGGTTATCAGATCGGGCGCATCATTGCTGAAGTCGTTCGATGGCGGCATCCGCGCCGCGGCATAAGCGGTAAGCACCAAGCGCGAATAGCGCCCCTGCGGATCACCGCCGCCATCCCACAATGCGCGGATCGCGCTCATCCGGTCGGCCGCGGCGGCCCCGGTATAGGCATTGCGCAGGCTGGCGGCACTGTCCGCCCATTTGCCGGTGATATCGGGCTGGGCGTAGATCTGGCCATAGAGATCAACCATCGCCGCGCTGGACAGGATCCCGGTGGATGCCGCCCGGTCTGCCGCCTGGGCGCGGCTGGTCAGCGGCAACATTGGCGCGGTTGCCGCAACATAGCTGTACCGGGCCGACGCGTTCTTCATCAGCGCTGCGGGCGGTTCAAGCCCGACGCCGATGGTCAGTGCATAGCGCCACGGTGTCATTTCCTTGACCCCGTCCCATTCGATCTTGACCGCCTGGCGCGCCTTGCCTGCTGCACCAGCGTACTTTTGAGCCAGCAACATATCGATCTGCGGCCAAACCCCGGCCCGCGCCAACTGGTTAAGCTGTGCCATGCCGGCCGCGCCGTTGCCCTGAAAGGTTGTGCAGATCGATCGCAGCACGCGCCAGTCGGCGTCCTTGCGCTCCCCGCCCTGCACCGCAATCACCGGGCAGATGCCGGTGATGTCCGCCGTGAAGGCATAGGCATCCATCGCCGCCTGAGTCAGATCGGGCGTATAGTTTGCAGCATCAACATCCTGCACGATTGCGCGCGCCGCCTCGCCTTCGCCCATGCGCACCAGCAAGGCGGCACGGGCCGCCGCGAAATCAGCGGGATTCATGTTCTGCGGCGCATCAAGCCGTGAAACCAGTGCGCGGCGCAGCAGGATGTGCCCCCAGCGCGAAACGAGCGCACCCTTGTTGCCGTCCAGCGCTGCCTTGACCAGATCGCCAGACTGGCCCGCCAGCGATCCCGGCGGCAATCCGCCTTCGCCGGAGGCCAACATTCCGACCTGCTTCATTGACCGGCGCGCGGCTGGCGGCATATCGAACTTCGGCTTCAGGCCCAGTAATTCGTCAAGCTCGTCAGGCGACATCGCCTCAAGCTCGCGCAGCGAAGGCACCTTTGCGCCCGAAGGCAATGCCGGCGTTCTGGACGCGGGCGCCGTCGCTGCCGATGCCCCTTCAGGAATGGGCTGCACCACTGGCGATGACGGGGCGACTGGTGCCGGACCATCGGGTTTTGTCGCAGGGGGCTTTTGTGCGGAGGCCTTGGGCTTTTCAAATCCCGGTGGCAGCAGCGATTCGGGCGTGTTCTGGGCAATGGCCCAGGCCGAGGTGAGCGCCAGGGCACCGCCACCGACAAAAAGCGCGATTCGCCTCATTGGTCCACCTGCGGCACCACGGCCGGCGCGGTCAGCGGGCGCACCGGCACGACGCCGGCATCATTCCAGGCCCAAGCCAGCAGCGCCGCCACAGCGAACCCCGCGATCGCCACCGCCAGCAACCATCCCCTGCGCACGCCTAACGCCACTCGCGACCTCTCAAACCCTCTACTTGCGCGCCCGGTTAGCCTATCTATAGGCGTGGCCGCAATGGAACTTGATACATCGACCCTTACTTCCGGCCAAATAGAGGCTCTTGCGGCCCGGATCGACCGGCCGGTGGTGCTGGTCGGCATGATGGGCGTGGGCAAATCCAGCGTCGGGCGCAAGCTTGCCAGCCTGCTGCATATGCCCTTTGTCGACGCCGATGAAGAGATTGAGCAGGCAGCGCAGATGTCGATTCCCGAGATCTTCGAACAGTTTGGCGAAGATTACTTTCGCAGCGGAGAGCGGCGGGTGATCGCCCGCCTGATCGACGGTGCCGGAACGCGCCGGGTGATCGCAACTGGCGGCGGCGCTTTCATCAATGCGGAAACCCGGGCGCTGATCCTGGAACGCGCGATTGCCGTGTGGCTGGACAGCGATGTGGAAACGCTGCTGGACCGGGTCGGACGCAAGGACAACCGCCCGCTGCTGCGCCAGGGCGACCCGCGCGAAATTCTGACCCGGCTGCGCGGCGAGCGCGAACGGTTCTATGAACAGGCGCCAATCCACGTCCAAAGCACCGCCGGCCCGCACGCCCGCACCGTTGGCAAGGTGCTGAAAGGAATCAACGCATGGCTGTGATCCCCGTTGACGTTGCCGGTGCGCCTTATGAAGTACGGGTCGGATCGGGCCTGCTTGCCACCCTGGTCGAGCAGTGCCGCGGCAAGCTGCGCAAGCGCCGTGTGCCGATCATCACCGATGCCCACGTCCACCGCGCCTGGGGGACAGTGGCGGAAAATGCGCTGCATGACAGCGGGCACGAGGCGGCATGGCGGATTCTGCCGCCCGGCGAAGCGTCGAAAAGCTGGGATCAGCTTTGCGCGACAACCGACTGGCTGCTGGGCGAAGGGGTCGAACGCGGCGATCACATCATCGCGCTGGGCGGCGGGGTAATTGGCGATCTGACCGGATTTGCCGCAGCGATCCTGAAACGCGGCTGCGGCTTCATCCAGGTGCCCACCACCCTGCTGGCGCAGGTCGATTCAAGCGTGGGCGGCAAAACCGCGATCAACACCGCAGCGGGCAAGAACCTGGTTGGCGCGTTCCATCAGCCGGCGCTGGTGCTGGCCGATCTTGCGGTGCTGGACACCTTGCCGCGCCGCGAACTGCTGGCCGGCTATGCCGAGGTGGTGAAGTACGGGCTGATCGGCGATGCCGGGTTCTTTGCCTGGTGCGATGCCAACGCGGCGGCAATGATCGCCGGTGATCCGGCGCTGCGCGAATATGCCGTGGCTCATTCTGTTGCCGCCAAGGCGCGGATCGTCAAGGAAGACGAACGCGAGACGACCGGGCAGCGTGCCCTGCTCAATCTGGGTCACACCTTTGGCCACGCGCTTGAGGCGCAGACCGGCTTTTCCGATCGCCTGCTGCACGGTGAAGGGGTGGCGCTGGGCATGGTGCTGGCCGCCCGCTTTTCCGCGGCGCGCGGATTGCTGCCCCGCGCCAGCGCCGATCACGTCGCCCGCCATATCGCCGCGATCGGGCTGCCGAGCGAGATTTCCGCGCTGGGCCTCAATTGCGACGGACAAGCACTCGCCGCCCATATGCTGCATGACAAGAAGATGGACGCGGGCACCCTGCCCTTCATCCTGCTGAATGGCATCGGCAATGCCTTCCTGGTGCGCGACGTGGCGCTGGCCGAAGTTGCGCGTTTTCTGGACGAGCAACTCAGAGGATAGATCGGCGTGCGGTCACCCGAACACGGCGATTGACTGCATCCCCACCGCCATGGCCATGCCATCGGCGTTCCACAGCGCCATGTCCTGGCTGGAGCAACCTTTTTCCGCGTAGTTTCCGGTCGATCGCAGCAGCCACCAGCCGTCGCGGGTTGCCGGCTGAGGAGTGAGCAGGTTGACCAGCCAGGTCATCGAACTGACCGGCACCGGCCCGGTCAGCGGCATGACCCCCGGCGGCAGCATATCGGCGCACAGCAACAGCTGAACCATCGGGTCCAGTCCGCGCGCATCCTTCAGGCGCACCCACCAGCACACCTCGGGCTTGCGCTCACCCGTCTGCGGCAGAGCAAAACGCCGATCGAAATTGGGGGCGAAGCTGGGGCCGGCCCGCTCCGGCAGCGGCACGGCCTGTTCCGGCGCGATCAACCCTGCCGGTGGTGGCACATCGTGCAGATGCAGCGCGCTCTGTTCAACCGGCCCCATGAATACAAAGGTTGCGGTCAGGCCGGTCCCGGCATCACTTGACACTTCCGCGCTGACCCAGCTTGCGTTCTTGCCGCGCCGCAGCAGACGCGCCCGCACCTGAACTTCTCCCGATAGCGGGCCGACAAAGCTGACCTGGGCAGAGCGCAGCGGCGGCAGGTCATTGGCCAGATCCTGCGCCGCCACCAGCGCCAGTGCGGCGGAAAATCCGCCATAACTGGTCCGCCCCTGCAACCAGGCATCAGGTATTACGGCGGCAAATCCACCGTCGATCGGGCGGAGGTGCGACAAGGCATCTGGCAGGCTCATGCCGTTTCCATTGACGTAAACGGAAAGCAGGTCAACAGCCTGCCGCCTTGCCCTGGCGATCACATCGCCTCAGGCCCGGTACGGTGCCGGCAGCAGCGCAGCCTTACTTTGGCTTGCCGCTCAACTTTTCGGCCAATGACGTAACGTTGTCGGCGCTTTGCAGGCCATTGGCCCGGGCCAGGGCCTGCTCCGCCTTCAAATCGTCATGCTCGGCGAAAATGCGTTCAAGTTCCACCCGCTTTTCCAGCAGCAGGTTGGCGATGCCGGGGGCCAGACTGTCTCCCTCCCCGATTCGCCCCAGCAACATTGACAGATCGCTGATCGTTGCTTCTTCGGGTGATTTGAAAAAATGTCCGCGGCCGTCGAAAAAGCCAATGCCTTTGTGTGCCATGGGAAAACCCCCGTTCTGATCGCCCGCGACCTAAACGTCAGCACAGACTCCGCGAATTCGGAACGGCTGCTCTATTGACACAAGCCTATACTGAGCCGCCGAGTCGCAACAGGGCAAATGATGGTTAATCCCCCGACAAAATCGCATCATTTCAAGCGATGAAGCATTATGGCAACACCAGTTCTATGCTGGCGAGTTGTCGCATCGCCCGCGCCGGGCGCTTGTCCCCCGGAACAACCAGGCGATAAGGCCCGGTGGCGGCGTCCAGCGCCTTGCCATCGCAGGCCGTGGCGATGATTGCGGCTTCCTGCCCCAGGGTGGGGTCAAGCTCACCCAGGCTGAACAACACCGCATAGCCATCGCGCGCGCGCAGTCGCACCCCGCTTGCCAGATGCGGACCGCGCAGATCTTCCCCCTGCGGCAATCCCAGCCGGGCAAGAACCGCCGTCAGGGCCGGGCCGGTGCAGCGATGGGTTTCGCCGTGTACGCTGAGCATCGCCTCTGCCCGCGGCAGGCCATCCAGCAGCGCGGCGTCAACCGCAACCGGCGTCCCCGTCGTCAACGCGGCGGACAGCAGCAACGGGGCCAGCATCACTCCAGTTCCAGAATGATCGCATCGACCGCCAGGCTGTCCCCCGCCTTTGCATTGACCTTCTTGACCGTGGCCGATTTTTCCGCGCGCAGGATGTTCTCCATCTTCATCGCCTCCACCACGGCAAGCGGCTGCCCCGCCTCCACCTTGTCACCCTCACTCACGTTGAGCGAAACCAGCAGGCCAGGCATCGGGCAGATCAGGAACTTCGACAGATCAGGCGGAACCTTCTCGATCATGTGCCGGGTCAGGTGCGCGACATGGGCGGGGAGGATCTGCACCGCATGAATCGCGCCGTGCGTGGTCAGGCGCAGCCCGCTGCGCGTAACCTCCACCTTCACGCCATAATGTGCATCATCAACCTGCGCTTCGACCAGCCGGTCGCCAGGGGTATATTCGATGTCCAGCGGCACCGGATCGCCATCGACGGTCACATCTTCGTCCAGGCTGACGGCGTGCGTGACCCCGTCAATCGTCACCGCCCAGTCATAGGGCGGCTCCAGATCGCCATTCAATTGCTGATCAATCTGGCGGGCGCGATCGGCCCGCGCGGTGGCGATGAACCCGGCGATTGCCGCCAGATGCCTGCGCGCCTCTTCAGATGTTGCCGCGCCGTGGAACCCATCGGGATATTCCTCGGCGATGAACCCGGTGGTCAGCTCGCCCGAGCGAAAGCGCGGGTGCTGCATGATCGCGGAGACGAAATCGATATTGTGGCCCAGCCCCTCAATCTGGAACCGGTCAAGCGCGGCGATTTGCAGGTCCGCCGCCTCGTCGCGGGTCTCCCCCCAGGTCACCAGCTTGGCGATCATCGGGTCATAGAACATCGATACTTCGCCGCCTTCATAGACGCCGTCGTCCACGCGGATACCGTCCACGCCGCGCCGCCCGTTCTCCGCGCCGTCATCGGTCCAGCCCGCAACCGGCGGCTGATATCGTACCAGTCGCCCGGTAGAAGGCAGGAAACCGCGATAGGGATCTTCGGCATAGACCCGGTTCTCGATCGCCCAGCCGTCGATCTTTACGTCCTGCTGGGCGAAGTCCAGCTTCTCGCCAGCCGCCACGCGGATCATCTGTTCAACCAGATCGATCCCGGTGATGCATTCGGTAACCGGATGTTCCACCTGAAGGCGGGTGTTCATCTCAAGGAAGTAGAACGATTTTCCGCTGGGGTCAGCACCGCTGACGATCAGTTCGACCGTGCCGGCGGAGTAATATCCAACCGCCTTGGCCAGCGCGACACACTGCTCGCCCATGGCCTTGCGCATTTCGGGCGAAACGAAGGGCGACGGCGCCTCCTCCACCACCTTCTGGTGGCGGCGCTGGATGGAGCATTCGCGCTCGTTGAGGTAAAGCACATTGCCGTGCTTGTCGCCCAGGATCTGGATTTCGATGTGGCGGGGCCCAAGGATGAATTTCTCGATGAACACGCGGTCATCGCCGAACGAGTTCAGCCCCTCGCGCTTCACCGCTTCGAAGCCCTCGCGCACGTCCTTTTCGTTGTAGGCCAGCCGCATCCCCTTGCCGCCGCCGCCGGCGCTAGCCTTCATCATCACCGGATAGCCGATCTCGTCCGAAATCCGCACCGCGTGCTCGGTATCCTCAATCTCGCCAACGAAGCCGGGAACCACATTGACCCCCGCCGCCTTGGCCAGCTTTTTGGACTCGATCTTGTCCCCCATCGCGGCAATGGCGTTCACCGGCGGGCCGATAAATTCGATCCCCTCAGCCGCCAGCGCCTCCGCAAACGAAGTGCGCTCGGACAAGAACCCATAGCCGGGATGCACCGCCTCGGCCCCGGTCTGCTTGCAGGCCGCGATGATCTTGTCCGCGATCAGATAGCTTTGCGCTGCGGGCGACGGGCCGATGTGGACGGCTTCATCAGCCATCTGCACAAACGGCGCGCGGGCATCGGCATCGGAATAGACCGCAACGGTCTGGATACCCATCCGCCGCGCCGTCTTGATCACCCGGCAAGCGATTTCGCCACGGTTGGCGATGAGGATTTTTTTGAACATAGGTCAGTGCACCTTGTGAACATGCCATGCTTGATATGTCATGTGATTTATGGCGTTAGCTTTTCTGTGATCGTCAGCTTCGCCAACCGCGCCACCGAACGGTTCGCCCGCGAAGGCAAATCGAAGTTCAGCGGTTTGGATGCGGTCAAGGCGATGGCGCGGCTGCAAGTGTTGCACGCCGCATCCTCGCTTGACGATATTCCGCCGCTGCGCTCGGTTGGGCTGCATGGATTGACTGGTGATCGGCAGGGCCAATGGGCGATGACGATCAACGGGCCGTGGCGCCTGGTGTTTCCGTTTCACGACGGCAATGCCGAAGATGTCGAAATTGTCGATTGTCATTGAGGATTTGAAGCGATGCCCCAGTTTGCCTTTCAAGCCACCCACCCTGGCGCAATCTTGCGCGAGGAATTGGAAGCGCGCGGGCTTTCCGCCAATGCCTTTACGCTCAAGCTGCGCGTGCCGCCGCAACGCATTCAGGACATTGTGGCGGGCAGGCGCGGCATCAGCCCCGAAACCGCCCTGCGGCTCGAAGCCAGCCTCGGCACTCCCGCACGGCTGTGGATGGATTTGCAGGCAGCCTATGATCTGCATCAGGCGGAGGCCAAATTCGGCGATGCGGTGAAGAAGGAAGTCATGGCCGCATAGCGCGGATGCCGAAGCATCCTTCGTGCACCGTCACCCTGAACGCGTTTCGCAGTCCATCGTGCCCCACAAACCGAAGGCGCGGGGGGAGAGATGGATGCTGAAACAAGTCCAGCATCGCGGGTGTGGGCGTGAGCGAGGGTTCGAGGCAACTCAACTCTCCCCATCTTCGTCACCCCGGACTTGATCCGGGGCGACGTGGGCGGGAGGGGCCAGCAAAATCCTCACACGCCCTCCAGCGCCTGCGCCAGATCGGCGACGATGTCATCGATGTGTTCGATCCCCACGGACACCCGCACCACGTCCGGGCCAGCTCCGGCTTCGGCTTGGGCGGCTTCGTCAAGCTGGCGGTGTGTGGTCGAGCTGGGGTGGATGATCAGCGAGCGCGTGTCGCCCAGATTGGCGAGGTGGCTGAACAGCTTGACCGACTGGACCAGCTTGACTCCAGCCTCATACCCGCCCTTGATCCCGAAGGTGAACACCGCCCCGCCCTTGCCGCCAAGATAGCGCCTGGCGAGCTGGTGATAGGGGCTTTCGGGCAGGCCTGCATAGTTGACCCAGGCGATCTTGGGATGGGCCTGCAGCCACTTCGCCAGATGCAGCGCGTTGTCGCAGTGCCGCTCCATCCGCAGCGCCAGCGTCTCCATGCCCGTCAGGGTGTAGAACGCGTTTTGCGGAGACAGCGCCGGGCCAAGGTCACGCAGGCCCAGCGCCCGGCAAGCCAGGATGAAGGCGACATTGCCGAACGCCTCGGTAAAGACCTTGCCGTGATAGCTGGGGTTGGGCTCTGACAGATAGGGATACTTGCCGCCCTTCGCCCAATCAAACCGGCCCGCATCAACGATCACCCCGGACAGTGAATTGCCATGGCCGTTGAGGAATTTGGTGCCCGAATGGACCACCACGTCCGCACCATGCTCGATCGGGCGGCATAGCATCGGCGTCGCCATGGTGTTGTCCACGATCAGCGGCACGCCTGCCTTGTGCGCGATCTCGGCCTGGGGTCCGATGTCGGTGACGTTGCCGAGCGGGTTGCCGACCGACTCGCAATAGATGGCCTTGGTGCGCTCGTCGATC
>JAFEEX010000101.1:0-311 GCA_018240895.1 Pseudomonadota bacterium
GCCGCGTCGGCGGCCTGGATGGTGGACGGCTTTTTGCCGGAACCCGGCACCGGAGGAGGCGGCGCGACCAACGTTCGATTCGTCGGGATGTTCGGCGCAGACGCTCCGGGAGGCGGCAGAAGCGCGAGGTCGGGCTGCGATTGCGTCAACGATTCGATGGTTCGCGAGGGAGCGCGCTTGGCCTGGGTGGGCGGCGTAAACGTTCGGGGCTGAGGCGGCGGCGGTGGAGGAGGCGGCGGCGCTGCTTGCTGCTGGATGACCACGACGTTCGGCGATGGCAGCGCCGGCTGTTGCCGGATCTGCGGCACCGG
>JAFEEX010000101.1:391-8097 GCA_018240895.1 Pseudomonadota bacterium
ATCATGGTCGCCTTGTCCTTGCGGATTTCGCGCTCTAGGTTGTTTTCATGACTGCGCAGCAGACCGGCATTGTCCAATTCCGGCCAGATCACGAGCACGGCGCCCACCAGGAGGTGCAGAATCACCGAGCCGGTGAACGCACTCCACCGGCGGTTCTTCGTTGCTGGTATTTCATACCCGCCGTCGCCGGCAACCGAATATCGCTCCATCCACTTCCTAAACGCCCAGCAGCTTGCGGGCTTCTTCCACTTCCTGGGCCGGAAGTGTGATTTTGTTGGCTTCCGCTACCTGCACGGCGCGCTTGTAGGTCGCGCTGGCCTTGCCGCGGTCGCCCGCCTTCTGGTAGGCCATGGCAAGATGCAGCAGCCGTACCGGGGTCGCGTTCTGCGGGTTCTTGGTTGCCGATTCCAGATGGCGCACGGAACTCAGGTACATGCCCTTGCGGTACTGAATCCAGCCCAGCGTGTCGAGCACGGCGGGATTATCCGGACTCGCCAGGCGGGCCTTTTCCGCCATCTGCGCCGCTTCTTCGAGCTTTCCTGGTTCCACCGACAGCTTATAGGCGAGGTTGTTCAGCGCCAGCGCGTTGGACGGCTCCACCGCCAGAACTTTCCGGTAGGAATCGACCGCGTCGGTGCCTTTTCCGGTCTGCTCCTGCAGCATCGCGTTCAGGAGGTTGGCGCCGGCGTCTTTGGGATCCTTGGCCAACATATCGGAAAGAGATTTACGGGCGCCTTCGTAGTTGCCGGTGCCAAGGTCCAGGCGAACCAGAGCGAAGGCTGGGGCCTTGGCGTTCGGGTTGGCGGCTTGCGCGGCTTCAAAAGCGGCGCGGCCTTCGGCGATGCGATTGGCCGCCACCAGCCAGTTGCCGCGGAACTGTTGCAGCGCCGCATCCTTGGGATACTTGGCCGCATGCTGTTCCACCGCCGCTACCGCCTGCGCGACGTTCTTACGATCTTCGGCGAGGTAGCTTTCGGCGAGGGCCGCCAGAATACGCGTATCGCTTGGCCTTTGTGCCAGCGCTTCGGTCAACAATTCGCGGCCGCGTGCGTAGTGCTTTTCGCGAATGTTCAGCAACGCGTCCTGTACGAGGATGTCCGGAACCCGGCCAGCCTGATAGCCCTGCTTGATGCCTTCGCGCATCTTGTCCAGTTCGCCCTGGCTATAGAAAATCCAGTTTTTCTGCACCACGACGGCCAGGCTTTCTCCCGTCTGGCCGGGCGCGCGTTCGGCATTCAGAAGTTCGATTGCTTCCTTGGGACGGTTGTTGAGCAGCAGGATTTGCGACAGCTCGACGCGCGCCGACGACAGCGACGGTTGCAGCTGCAGCGCTTCCCGCAGTTCCCGTTCCTGGTTGGCGCGATCGTTGCGGGCCTGGTAGACGCGCGACATCAGATAGTGCGCCTCGGGGGAGTTCTTGTTGAGCTCGATCGCCTTGGTCATGGCTGCTTCCAGCTCCGCGATGCGGTTCAACTGGGCGAGCACCATGCCGTGCTGCAGCAGCACGTTCTGATCCTTCGGCATGAGCTTCACCGCGTTTGCCAGCATCTTTTCGGCCTTTTCGATCTGGTTGGTTTGCAGATAGGCGGCCATCAGTTGCGAACGCAGTTCTCCGCTGCCGCTGTTGTCCTTGTACAGTTGTTCGAGTTCCTTGACGCCTTCGTCGCGTTTGCCGGTCTGGAACAAAAACAGCGCGTGCATGCCGCGGAACCGCTTGCTCGGATGCTGGCTCAGCCGTGTATAGGTGGCTTCCGCCTCCGTCATGCGTTTGCCGGCGATTTGGATGGTACCCAGGTCGCTCAACGCCATTTCGTTGTTGGGGTCCAATTCGAGCACCTTGTTCAGGAGCTTTTCGGCTTCGGGCAATTGCTTCTGGCTCATGTAAAAGCGAGCCAGCGTCATCCAGCCTTCCCACGCTTTGGGATCCGCCTCGGCGGCTTTGCGCAACAGTTCCTCGGCGCCCTTGGTGTCGCCTTTGGCTAGCTTCACCTGGGCGAGCACGGCCGCGGCTTTCACTGCCTGGGGCGATTTGGCGAGGATGTCCTCCAACTTCCGGACACCTTCCTCCATACGGCCAAGGCGCAGATCCGCCAGCGCGAGGACAGCCAGCGCGTCATTGCCGCCGGTGGCGCCGCTCAGCAATTTCGCGCGCCGTTCCGCCTCGCGAACCACATCGCTGTTGCCGGAGGCGGCCATGATTTCGGCAAGCCGGGTTTGCGCGCCCGCATGCTTGGGGTCGATTTCGGTCGCCCGCCGCAGGAACCCGAGCCCGCCCGGCATGTCGCCCTGCGCCATCAAAGCAAGGCCCATTTGATAATGCGCCTCGGCGTCTTGCGGCATGGCTTTCAACGCGTTCCGGAACTCAATGATGGCGTTCGCGTACGCGCGCTTTTCCATTTCCGCCTTGCCGCGCTGGAGGCTTTTCGGGCCATCGGGTTTACACGATGCCAGCAGCAAAACGAGAGCGGTCGCAACCGCCAACTGTACGGAATGTCGGTTCATATTTACAAACAAAGACTGGCGCTTGAGCCCGTCCTATCCCCGTTTTTTAATCTTTGGTCCCCACACTGGAATGCAGCCATCGTTCGATTTTCGGTAAATCGTTTCGAGACGGATTCCGCTTATTCTGCTCAATGCGGCTCAACAACGTCCGGTCAATTCCAATCCGCGCCGCCGCCGCCGTCTGCGAAAGTCCCAATTGCTCGCGCCTGACCCGCACATCCCGCCCCATTCCGCCGCCGCCGCTAACGCTACCGCGGGTGTCACGGGAAGAGGATGCCAGGTTCCTGCTATAAAGATCGAGTATCTGCCTTGGCGGCCCGATTTCCACGGTTTGACTTAGCCATGCAGAGTACCACTTCCGCCGCCGTTGTTCGATTTCCGCCGTAGCGGCGTACCGCCAGTTGGAAATCACAGCGTCTTCCACTAATGTATCGAGCGCTTTCTCCAGCCGTTCGCGAACCCGGTTCGGGAAACGAGGCGGCGCCTTACTCGTGATATCGGCACAATCGAGTAGGGCGGATACCTTGAAGGGGAACATAACGCCAGGTTTGGCCAGGTCGGCGCGCCACAACCAGCTGAAATAACGCGTCAGACGTTTCTCCCACGTATGGCGGTAGTAGTCGTACTGTACAGCCTTCACGGAAAGTAACATCGTCTGCCGGCCAGGCCCGAACAGAAATTGCGAAAAGATTTCGCCGGGGCGGAAAATGAACGGCTGCTTCACGTGGATCCGCCCATCGAGTCGCATTTGCCCCCAACGCGCCGTCATGACAAACGCCCGGCTTTCCACTTGGAGTATCGTCAGCCAGGTGGATTCGATCCGGCCAAGGGCGTACAGGAACTCCTCGCGCTGCCGGGACGAGAACCCGCCGCGTCTTCCGGAACCGCTCAGCTTGGGCTCCAGCCCTCGCATGCGCAGGCACTCGTCGATGGTTACCACCGCGATGTCCAGCGGCGTACGCGCCTGCCGTAGCCAGATCGCCGAAAGGATGTCGAGGACATCGGCGTCAAGATCCGACATTTCCGTACGCTGGCTCCACATGAGGTTGATGAGCGGCTTCGAGCGGTCCGGCGGTTCCACGGAAAATGTTCCATCGGCCTCGACGGGACGCAACTGCGCGATGCCCGCCGCCCCTTCGTTGTGCAGAAAGGCGGTGGGCCAGGGGGAATCGGGAAGTTCCTGGAACCGCTGTTTCGCGATCACCGCCTGCAATGCCTGGTACGCCAGGTGGGAGCCTGTTTCCTGCGGCATGTATGCGTCGTCGTTCAAAGGTTTTTTCCGATGCCGCGCGTTTTACGGCTGTACGCGGGTCGCCGGGGACGAAGCGGCAGCTTCCCGCCGCATCAACCACCACAACGCCGGGCCCAGCACCGCAACCGCCGTCAGCGTGAACAGCGGACCGCCCTGCCGGTGCAACGGGCTATCCAGGTACGATGGCGACAAATTGGAGCCAAGCCAGCCCAGGATTACGATTCGAACGGCATTTTTGAGGATTCCGGCGGGAATCGCGAGCAGCAACAGAATCAGCTTGGAGCGGCCCGTTTGCAGGAGCAGGTGGGCACACACCGCGACCACGAGGATTAACGCCGTAGTGGACCGGATGCCGCTGCATTCGGTGGCGACTTCGATGTTCAGGCCGGGAAGCTGAAAAATCAGCCCGTCGCGGAACATGGTTTGCCCGATGAGGCGAAAGATGAGTTCGGACAGGTTGGCCGAGCTATGTTGCAGGAAAACCTCGAAACGATGCATCCAGGCTTGCGGCACGGGGGGCACGGCGAACAGCAGCAACAGCACCTGAAAGGCTCCCTTGCGCAGCGAAAGGGTTCCGTGACAGTACCAGAGCCCGCCAATCCACACCAGCGACAGGGCGACGCCGCGCCAGAACAGATCGACGCCGGGGACGGCGTAGGTCAGAACGAGATTTGCGGCGAGGCCGGAAACCGCCAGCCACAAGCCGCTTTTGTCCTGCTGTAGCCGGGGCGGAAACAGAAAGTCCCATTCCTGGTAAAGAAGCACCAGGGCGACGGCCAGAGAGGCGAGCGTGTAATTGTAGCGATCGTCGTCCCAGCCCACCTTGGCCATTTCCAAAACGGTGCGGTGCGCAATGACAAGCGAAGGCAGGAAAAACCACGCAAGCCAGCGAACCGGGAAGGGCGTTGCTTCTGTTGTCATTGTGGACGTTTGCAAGCGAGACGGTACAAAACCAGGATACTGAATAATGCTCCCGCGCTATCGATGAAAACATCGAAAAGCGACGCTCCACGGCCCGGTACGAAGGCCTGATGAAACTCGTCCAGAACGGCGAAAGCGGAACTTGCGAGAACTGCCGCCCAAGCCGGCCGCCGGCTCCATTGCCGGATTCCAGGATCGCCATCGGGCCGCAGCGCAAAGTACCAAAGCACCGAGAACAGTCCATACTCGGCGAAATGAGCCGCCTTGCGAAGGACGGTGTTCGCGTACGCGGCAAACTCGGGCCGCAGGGAGAAATACTCCAGAATGCGTTCCAGCAGCGACTTCGATTCCGAACTGCGAAACGGACTCGAAGATAGAGTCCAGATCATGGCGCCCCAGGCCAGGACCGCGAGCCACCACCACCCTTTCCGCATCGTCATCGATCAGCCGATGTGCGGGTACAGCCGCGCGCCCGCCCAGGCCAGCGCGCTGTCCGGCAAATGCGCGCAGCACCATTTCCGCACCGCCTCGCCCGTACTTCCTTTCGCGCCGGCCGTGACAGACGGATACCTCCAGTAGGAGATGCGCTTGCCCGATGCGCCGAGCTTTTCCTTGAACTCGATCAGCCCGGCGCCGTCCAGGTCGGAACGCCCCAGGTCGAGCGTTTCGAATCCCGCCTGGTGCGCGGATTCCATCGCGTCCCAGAAGAGAAGCGGCATGCCGCCCATGGCGTGGAAGCGTTCGTCGGAGGCTCCGTACTTGTAATAGATCGTCCTCGAGTGCCGTAGCAGAACGATGCCGGCGACCGCTTGCCCATCCGGTTTGCGCGCCAGATGCAAAGAGGCGGTGTCCGCATGCGTCGCAAACAGGTTGTCCAGCCACTGTACCGGCGGAGGCGGGTACCCATGGCGGCGCCGTGTGACAAGGAACAGACGATGAAATTCGTGGATCGCGGAACGGTCCGTCTCCCGGCCGATCCGCAGTCCTTCCCGGCCGGCGCGCCGGACCTTCCGCGCAATCGAATCCTTGTGCAGGTTGCGGTACAGCGTTTCGGGACCCGCGGTGAGGTCGATCGTATGCCGGTAAAAGCCTGGTCCCTCGGCCATCCCGTCCGGGGGTTTCGCGTCGTACCCCGGCCGAATCTCCAGGTATCGAAACCCGCCGTTTTTGGTCAGTGCCAGAGCTTCGCGCGTGAGCAACCCGGCGTCATCACCCAGTGGCCCGCAGTAATCGGAGAAGGGCAGCGAGACCAGGCGGCGGCCGGTCCACGGGCTACGGATTTCGCAGAACACCAGCCCATCCGCCAAGGCCGGCGAGGCGGGAGGCGCGGTGGTCAACGCTCGGGGCCGGTAGCCGTACGTTCGCTCGAGAGCGGCCAGCCAGGCCGCCGTATGAAACACCGTCGCGCCAGGATGCTTGTTCACAAAAGCGGTCCAGCGAGGATCTTGTAAGGGATCGAATTCGTGAATGGAGGACAGAACGCAAGACCTCCTAGGAATTCGGCGCCGGTTCGATCTGTACGTTTTCTCCGGAAAACTGCTCCACCGCCAGCGAGTCCACCAGGTTGAAGTAGGCGGACTTGCGGGTTTCCCAGGAATTGCGGTCCACGTACTCCAAACCAGCCTGGATCAAATCCTGCCTGCGCTGGGGGTTGGTCAGAACCGCGGCCATCGCCTCCGCCATGTCCTGGCTGTTGCCGGATTCGAAAAACTGGACGGTCGTGTCGTCGAAATAATACGTGTCGATTTTCGTTCGCGACACCACCGCGGGTACGCCCTGGGACAGGAATTCGGTGATTTTGGTGCTGTAGGCTTCGTTGCCGAACGAATCGGCGCGCTTGGGTACGATGCCCAGGTCCGCGTTGGCCACGATTTCCGGGATCTGGTGCAANNGGCACGCTGCCGTGGTACTTCACCTTGCCGCCAATGCCAAGACGTTCGGCCTGCGCGATCAACTGTTCGGCGGAGTTCGCCCCGCCGCCGCCGCCGTACAGATGCAGTTCGACGTTCGGAATGCGCTTGGCGAGGTGGCTCAATGCCTCGACGGCGATGTCCAGTCCCTGGTGCCACTGGAACGTCCCGTGAAACAGGATCACGGTTTTGTCATCGTTGCGCGTACGGATGCGGCGATGAAACAGCCCTTTGTCCACGTGGTTGATAAACACCGTGCATTTGGAGGCCGGCGCGGACCGGGACGTGATCTTTTCCACCCACAAATGATTGGCGATGATGACGTGATCGGCGAAGGTCGCCGAGGCTTTTTCGATCTTCTTCAGCGCCGATACATACCAGTCGTTCACCCGGCTCTGGAACTTGTTCGAAAACAGTTCCGGCACGATGTCGTGGATGTCCAGAATTACCTTGGCGCCGCGGAGCTTGGCGTACCAGGCCGAAAAGACCTGGAAGTCCGGGATATTGTGGACGTGCACAAGGTCGTAACGGACGGTTTTATGCAGGCGCGTCAGCTCCATCGAGGATACGGCGAGGAACCGGAGCAGGCGGTACGCGTAGGTCCATTGCGATTTTTCGTTCCGGACGCGGCGCTGTACGGTGATCAGGCGGACTCCCGCGATGGTTTTCTCTCCCAGCGGCGCATCGCCGGTTTCGATCGCGATAACGTCTACCAGGTCGCCTCGCCCGGCCAGGGCTTCCGCATAGCGCCGGACACGGTTGTCGGTCTCATAGTTGCTATGCGTCACCATGCAGACGCGTTTCCGGCTATTTCTGGTTTCGAGGTCCGGCAGAGAGGCCTTATAGTGGCGCGCCACTTCCCTGGGCAAAGCGTGCCAGTACGTAGCGCCGTATTTCGTTTTCGCGTACGTCAGAAATTCTTCATACAGGCGCGCGGGGTACATCCCGTCGGGGGCTGGACCGTCTCCGAAATACATGTAGTCGGGATGCGTATCGAGCAGCGCCATTCCGCCGTGTGCCGCAACCCAGTCCAGCTTTTTCTTCCAGATTTCGATGTCGGTTTCACCCAGGATCCGGAACAGGGTGGAATCCTGCACCAGGGTGTACGGCAATTCGACATA
>JAFEEX010000102.1 GCA_018240895.1 Pseudomonadota bacterium
GTAACGCGCGCGCCGCACGCCTGACCCGAAGGTTCAACCCGCACCGCCATCAGCAGCACACTTCAATTGACTCAACCCACATCCCAATACCCGTCCGTCCTGAGCTTGTCGAAGGACTGCATTTTTCCTTCCCGCAGTTACGCGCGGGCGCTTGAAAGAAAGGGCAATGCTTCGACAAGCTCAGCATGGACGGGTTTTGGGGATTATTCGAGTCCGTTGTTGGTTGGGGCGGTGTCATCCGACCCCGCTTCTTCGCCCGCGTCGCCATCCTCGCCATCGTCAGCCAGGCGCACCGCGCTGACCACGTGTTCCTCATCCGCGACGTTGAACAGACGCACGCCCGCGCTGCCGCGCCCGATCACCCGCAAGCTTTCCAGCGGCAGGCGGATCAGCTTGGCTTGGTCGGTCACCAGCATCAACTGATCGGCCTGGGTCGCCGGGAAGCTTGCCACCACCGGCCCGTTGCGGGCGATGTTGTCGATATTGGTAATGCCCTGGCCGCCGCGCCCGGTGCGGCGGTACTCATAAGCGGAGGACATCTTGCCATAGCCGTTGGCGCAGACGGTGAGGATGAACTGCTCGCGCGCCTGCAATTCGGCCATGCGTTCAGCGCTGATCGCCGGGACGCCTTCCTTTTCGCCCTTCCACGGGGCGAAGCGGACATAGTCCTCCCGCTCCTCGCTGGAGGTGCCGACGCGGTGAAGGATCGAAAGGCTGATAACCTCATCATCACCTTTAAGCGTCATGCCGCGCACGCCGGTAGAGGTGCGGCTGGTAAACTCGCGCACCTCGTCCCCGGCAAAGCGAATCGCCTTGCCCGCGCGGGTGGCGAGCAGCACGTCGTCGCTGGCCTCAAGCAGGGCGACGCCGATCAGCCGGTCATCCGATCCCTCGTCGAAACGCATCGCGAACTTGCCGTTGCTGGGGATGTTGGCGAAGGCGTCCATCGCATTGCGGCGGACATTGCCCTTTGCCGTGGCGAAGACCACCGAAAGCTTGCCCCATTCCGCCTCATCCTCGGGCAGGGGCAGCACGGTCTGGATCGTTTCGTCCTTGTCGAGCGCGGGAAGCAGGTTGACGATTGGCCGCCCGCGCGTGGTCGGGCCGCCCTCGGGCAAGCGCCAGACCTTAAGGCGATAGACCTTGCCCGCGGTCGAGAAGAACAGCACCGGGTTGTGCGTGCTGGTGACGAACATGCTCGTCACCACGTCCTCGTCCTTGGTCGCCATGCCCGCGCGGCCCTTGCCGCCACGGTTCTGAGCGCGGAAGGTGGAAAGCGGGGTGCGCTTGATGTAGCCGTCCATGGTGACGGTGACGACCATCTCGTCGCGTTCGATCAGATCCTCGTCCTCAATCCCGTCGGCAGCGGCGGTGATTTCGGACAGGCGCGGGGTGGCATAGGCATCGCGGACCGCGACCAGTTCCTCGCGCATTACGGCATAAAGCCTGGCCCGGTCAGCCAGGATCGAAAGGTATTCCGCGATCGCCGCGGCCAGTTCCTTGAGCTCGTCGCCAATCTCGTCGCGGCCCAGCGCGGTCAGGCGGTGGAGCCGCAGGTCCAGGATTGCCTTCACCTGCACTTCGGACAGGCGATAAGTGCCGCCCGCCTGCTCGGCATCAGGCTCGATCGCTTCGACCAGGCGGATATATTGGGCAATGTCGCCAATCGGCCATTCGCGGCGCAGCAGCGCCTCACGCGCGGCGGCGGGGTTGGGGGACCCGCGGATGATCTTCACCACCTCGTCAAGGTTGGTTACCGCAACCACCAGGCCCAGCAAGATATGCGCCCGGTCCCGCGCCTTGTTCAGTTCGAACTTGGTGCGGCGGGTGATCACCTCTTCACGGAAGGCGATGAAGCTGGCGATGATGTCGCGCAGTGTCAGCACTTCGGGGCGTCCGCTGCGGATCGCCAGCATATTGGCGGGGAAGCTCGATTGCGCGGGGGTGTTGCGCCACAACTGGTTGAGTACGACCTCGGGCGTGGCGTCACGCTTCAGGTCGATCACCACGCGCACCCCAAGGCGGCTTGATTCGTCACGGATGTCGGAAATACCCTCGATCCGCTTGTCCTTGGCCGCCTCGGCGATTTTCTCGACCAGGCCGGACTTGCCGACCTGATAGGGGATGGAGGTCAGCACGATCGAGCGGCGGTCGCCCCGGCCTTCCTCAATCTCGTGCCGGCAGCGCATGATGATCGACCCGCGCCCTTCGGTATAGGCCTTGCGCGCGCCCGACTGGCCCAGGATCAGCGGCGCGGTGGGAAAGTCCGGCGCGGGGATGATCTCAAACAGTTCTTCAGAGGTTATCGCCGGGTTGGCGATATAGGCCAGGCACCCATCGATCACCTCGCCCAGGTTGTGCGGGGGGATATTGGTTGCCATGCCCACGGCAATGCCGCCCGCGCCGTTGACCAGCAGATTGGGGAAACGGGCGGGAAGTACGGTCGGTTCTTGCCGGGAACCATCATAGTTCTCGGTAAAATCGACCGTGTCCTTGTCAAGATCGTCAAGCAGCGAATTGGCGACCTTGGCCAGCCGCGCCTCGGTATAGCGCATCGAGGCCGGCGGATCGGGGTCCATTGATCCGAAGTTGCCCTGGCCATCAACCAGCGGCAGCCGCATCGACCAGTCCTGCGTCATGCGCGCCAGCGCATCGTAAATCGCGCTGTCGCCGTGCGGGTGATAGTTGCCCATCACGTCGCCGACAATCTTGGCGCTCTTGCGATAGGGGCGCCCGGCAACGAAACCGCCTTCCTGGCTGGCGAACAGGATGCGGCGGTGGACCGGCTTCAACCCGTCGCGCACGTCGGGCAGGGCGCGCGCCACGATCACGCTCATCGCGTAATCAAGGTAGCTGGTCTTCATCTCGTCAACAATGTCGACGCGCTGGAATTCGCCGTGCGGACCGGTCGGTTCAGGGGCGGAAGATTCAGGATTTTCGATGTCGTCGCTCACGCGGAAATTCAGCCGGTTGTTGCAGGGAATGATGTGGTGGTCCGGCCCTAGGGCAAGGTTATCGCGAAGGCCAGCCGAACAGCGGAAAGTTGCGGGTTTTGCAGCCTGTTTTCCACACTTCGGACCCGTTTTCTGAACGATCCGGCGCGCGGGCGTTCAAATGGGGTTCACCGGCTTGACCCCAGTGCGCCAAGCTGTTGCCAAATGCGCGATTCCCCGCCATTGGCTAGGTGGATAAAATCAGCGGTCCGGCTTCTTCCCGGGCTGCGTGAAGGAGACGATTGTCATGATCCGCAGCACCCCTGTTTCCCGTTCGGTCCTGGGCTTTGCACTGGCTTTGGCCAGTGGGACCGTTCTGATCGCAACCCCGGCTTTCGCCAAGGACAAGCCCGCCCAGCAGGCGGCCAGCGGCCAGCCCAAGCTTTCGCCTTCCAAGCCGTTCATGGCGGCTTACGGTCCGATGAAGACCGCGCTGGACAATGCGGCCAAGCGCCAGGACGTGATTGACGCCAAGGCCGCTGTCGCCACCGCCGCCAATGCCGTGAACGCCGCCACGACCAAAACCGCCCGTGCCGCCGCCAGGACAAATTATGACGCCACGGTAAAAGCACTGGGAGACAAGCTGACTGCGGAAAAGACCCAACTCGACCAGATGGCGGGTGTGGCGACCACGCCGGATGACAAGTACATCTATGGCCAGTTCTACTTTCAGCTTGGCAAGCTGGCCGAAGACAAGGTCTTGCAGCGCAAGGGGCTGGCCATGACGGTCGACAGTGGAAAGCTGGCACCCGATGTTGCCGCCGAATACAACTTCTTCGTTGGCGGAATATCGTATGACCTGCGCGATTTTGCCACGGCGCGGACCGCGCTGCAGGCGGCGATCGCCGGGGGTTATAACAAGAACGACGTCCAATCGCTGCTCGCCGAATCTTACATCAATGACAATCAGCCCGCCGAGGGCCTGAAGGTGTTGCAGGCTGCGATTGCCAAGCAGGGCAAGGCCGCACCGGAAGACTGGCTGCGCCGCGGCGAGGTTGTCGCCTATAATGCCAAGATGGTCGATCAGGCGGGCCAATTCGGCAGCCAGCTTGTCGCCAATTATCCGACCACGCAAAATTGGGCACTGTCCATCGCTGTGCTGCGTGATCTGGCCCGTTACCCCGCTCAGGACATGGTGGACCTGCTGCGGCTGATGGACCGGACCAACAGCTACCTAGAAAGCCGCGACTACGTTGAATACGTTCAGGCCGCCGATCCGCGCCGTTCGCCGGGTGAAGCTCTGAAAGTACTGAACAAGGGGCTTGCTTCCGGCAAGCTGAACACCAGCGACGTGTTCGTGACCGAGGCAAAGAACATCGCAACCGGCCGTCTTGCGCAGGACAAGGCTTCGCTTCCCGGCCTTGAACGCGATGCCCGTGCGGCTGGCGCAACCCCGGTGGTTGTGATGGCAGCCGCCGACGCTTTCCTCAGCTACGATCAGCCTGCCAAGGCGGCAGAGCTTTTCCAGCTCGCCCTGACCAAGCCGGGCGTCGATACGGCGCGGGCGCTGACCCGGCTGGGTATCGCGCAAACCGACATGGGGCAGATTGCTGCGGCCCAGGCAACCTTTGCCAAGATCGAAGGCCCGCGCAAGCCGATGGCTGCGCTGTGGTCTGCCTATGCTTCCACCAAGGCGGCGACGCCGGCCCAGTAAGGCGATCGGGCTGATCACACCAAAAGAGGGGCGGCGGGAAACTGCCGCCCCTTTTGTCTGGTCAGGTCATACCACGGGTTCGAAGCGGTCCGTACTCTCGTCCAGAACGTGAAGCAGGCCGTCTGAAATTGCGAAGAACGCACCGCGCAGGCGCAGTTTGCCGTCACGTTCCTTGCGCCGGATGCAGGGGAAGGTGCGCAGGTTGGCCAGGCTGACGCGAACGCCGGCCTGTTCCATCGCTCGTTCCGCGGCGCGTCCCTCAGTGCCGTATTCATTCACCACCGGATCGCGGACATTGTCGAGCAGGCCGATCCAGCTTGCGATGAAGCCGCCTTCGCCCGGTTCGGTGCCATGCAGTTCACGGGTGAGGGCGGCCTTGGCACCGCCGCACATTCCGTGGCCCATGACCACTATCTCCTTAACCTCAAGCACCTGCACCGCAAATTCCAGCGCCGCTGACACACCATGCAGGCCTGGCGTCGTCTCGAACGGGGGAACCATGGCGGCAACGTTGCGGACAACGAAAATTTCGCCCGGATCGACATCGAATATCTGCGCTGGATCGACCCGGCTGTCAGAACAGGCGATCACCATGACTTCAGGCTGCTGCCCGTCGCGCAGCGAAGCCCACCGTTCACGGTTTTCAGTCCAGCCCTGGCTGCGAAAGCGGCGATATCCGTCGATCAGATGATCGAGTTCGGGGGAAAAATTTTGGGTCATGTCCGGCCTATTGGCGGC
This sequence comes from Pseudomonadota bacterium, assembly GCA_018240895.1. Classification (GTDB taxonomy): domain Bacteria; phylum Pseudomonadota; class Alphaproteobacteria; order Sphingomonadales; family Sphingomonadaceae; genus Novosphingobium. The sequence continues at coordinate 5,386 of JAFEEX010000102.1, forward strand.
ATATTTTCACGCTGGCAAGCGCGCGTCCAAGCGCCTAGATGAGCGCCATGAACGATCTTTCCTCCCCGCCGAAGCCTGAACGCCAACGCAAGCCCGACTGGATCCGGGTCAAGGCCCCGACCAGCAAGGGCTATGGCGAAACGCGCCAGTTGATGCGCGATCTGGGGCTTAACACCGTCTGTGAAGAGGCGGCCTGCCCCAATATCGGCGAATGCTGGACCAAGAAGCACGCCACGGTAATGATCCTGGGCGATGTATGCACCCGTGCCTGCGCCTTTTGCAACGTGAAGACCGGGATGCCGCGCGCCGTCGATGCAATGGAGCCGGAAAATGTGGCGATTGCCGCCGCCAAGATGGGGCTGGAACATATCGTCATCACCTCGGTTGACCGCGATGACCTGCCTGACGGCGGGGCGGGGCAGTTCGTCAAGGTGATAGAAGCGCTGCGGTGCAACACGCCTTCAACCACGATCGAGATCCTGACCCCG
>JAFEEX010000103.1 GCA_018240895.1 Pseudomonadota bacterium
GAGGTGTCGCTGGTCGCGATCCTCGACGCCGACAAGGAAGGCTTCCTGCGCTCCGAGCGTTCTCTGATCCAGACCATCGGCCGCGCCGCGCGGCACCTGAACGGCACCGCGATCCTCTATGCCGACCGCATCACCGATTCGATGCGGCGCGCGATGGATGAAACCGAGCGCCGCCGTACCAAGCAGGTCGCCTTCAATACCGAGCACGGCATCACGCCGCGTGGCGTGGTCAAACGCATCAAGGACATCATCGACGGCGTCTACGACGCCGATGCCACGCGCCAGGAGCTCAAAGCGGCGCAGACTGTGGCCGAATACAAGTTGTTGGATGAAAAAGCGCTGACGAAGCGGATCAAGAAGCTGGAAAAAGAGATGCTGGATGCGGCGAAGAACCTCGAATTCGAAAAAGCTGCGGAACTTCGCGACCAGTTGAAGGAACTCAAGCAGGTGTTATTTGGTGTGGAAGAACATGACTAAGGTACTGATGGTGTGCATGGGAAATATCTGCAGGTCTCCGATGGCGGAGGGCATGCTTCGCCAGGCTGTCCTGGACGCCGGTCTGGACCGGCATGTCGAGGTGGATTCGGCCGGCACGCATGCCTACCACATCGGCTCGGCACCCGATCCGCGTGCGCAGCAGGCCATTCGCCAGCGCGGCATCGATATCAGCCAATTGCGCGGGCGCAAAGTGGCAGACGAGGATTTCGAACGCTTCGACTACATCCTGGTGATGGATGGCGACAATTACGACAAGTTGATCAAGCGCGCGCCGGCGCGCCACCACGGCAAGATCCGCCGACTGCTGTCGTTCAGCCGCAAATACCCCAACCTCGATGTGGTCGATCCGTATTACGGTGGTCCGCAGGGATTCGAGGAAAACCTCGACATGATCGCGGATGCGGTACAGGGCCTGATCCGGGAGATCACCTCAGCTTCAAGCGTAAACACCCGAAAATCCGTTTAGCGCTTCGTCGACTTGCAAGGCCGGGCTGCTGATTGCCCGGCTTGTCTCCTCTCCGTGATCACCGTTATTCCAGGCTGGGTATCGCCAGCGGGAACGGGATGTGTTGTGCTGTCATCTAATGGCGTGACAGTAGATCGCACATCAGGAGACATTCATGCAGCAGCCTGTGCCGCAAGTACCCATCAAGGATTTGACGGACGCCGAATTGGCGGGACGCATTGCATCGGGAGACAGGCTTGCGCTTCAGTGCCTGATGCGCCGCTACAACCAGACGCTCTACCGTACCGCACGCAGCATCCTGAAAGACGATGCCGAAGCCGAGGATGCCGTTCAGGAGGCCTATGTGCTGGCCTATCACGCAATGGATCATTTCCGCGGCGATGCGAAATTGTCGACCTGGCTGATCCGTATTGCGGTCAATGTGTCGATCCGGCGCGCACGCAAGCTCAACCGCAGCGCCAAGGTGATCGACCTGGTTGCTGATCCGGCGGATTTCCGCGAGACCGGGGGGATGGCGCAGGGAGCCGAGATGAATGAACACACGCCTGAGCAACCTGAACGTGCCGCCTTGCGCGCGGAAACCCGGCGGTTGATCGAGGACAAGATCAGCCGGCTGCCGGATGCCTTCCGCACGGTATTCGTCATGCGTGCAATCGAGGAAATGTCAGTGACCGAGACGGCGATTTGCCTGGATATTCCAGAAGCCACAGTACGCACGCGCTATTTCCGGGCGAAAGGCTTGTTGCGTGAAGCCCTGGCACGCGAAATCGACTTCAGCCTGAGCGAGGCATTCTCGTTTGCCGGCGATCGTTGCGATCGCATCGTCGCTGGCGTGTTGCGCCAGCTCGGCAATTCATCCCCTGGTATTTGATTCGCCTAGCTGTCCGGCACACGGCACAGCTGGGCCGCGGCTGGGCATGCAGGTTTGTTCACAGCACTTTTGAAAAGGAAAAACACCATGTCTTCACGCATTCAATCCCCGGATGCTTCACTCTCCCTCGCCTCTGACGCGCCGAACCTGGAAACACGCCGTTCCTTCCTCGGGAAATCTGGGCTTGTGCTCTCCGGTGCGGCGGTCGCGTTGCTGGCCGGCCGGGATGTGCTGGCAAAAGGGAACCGGCCTGCCGGCTCCGATGTGAACGTGCTGAACAGCGCATTGGGCGCAGAGCTCGAGGCCATCGCCGCATACCAGGTAGGGGCGGAAAGCGGCCTGCTGCAGAAGCCCGTACTCAACCTGGCCGTGACGTTCCAGGGGCATCACAAGGAGCATGCCGACGTGCTCGCAAAAACCATCATCAAGCTGGGCGGCCAGCCCGTGTCGGCAAAAGAGAAGTACACCTTCCCGGTGGAGACTTTGAAAACCCAGTCCGATGTATTGCGTTTTGCCGCCATGCTCGAAAAGGGCGCAGTCAGTGCCTATCTAGGCGCGGTACCGGTCTTCGAGAATCGCGATCTGGCCAAGGCCGCAGCCAGTATCCTGGGCGACGAGGCCATGCATTGGGCGATCCTGCGCAACGCGCTGGGCGACGCGCCGGTGCCTGCTGCGTTCATGTCGTGAAGCTGGCGCCTATGTCGGCCGCTGCCGTGCTCGCCGTTGTCGTCGGCGCGGCTGCGGCGAAAGGCGAATTGACCGGTGATCCGAAAGCAGGCGAAGCGATCTATGCGCGCTGCTTTGCCTGCCATGCGCTCGCTTACAACCGTACCGGTCCGAAACATTGTGGCTTGCTGGGACGGCGTGCAGGCAGCGTAGCGGGCTTTGAGTATTCGGCGGCGATGAAGCGCGCGAACTGGGTCTGGAACAGGCAAACCCTCGATCGTTTTCTGGCCGATCCGTTGAAGGCCGTGCCTGGAACCACGATGGGATATGCCGGCGTGAAAGACAGGCAGGAGCGTGCCGATCTGATCGCCTATATCGAACAGGCGGGCCGTTCCGAGGTCTGCCGCGCGCGTTGAGTCGAATTGCCGGTTGTCTCGGGTGCAGCAAGAACATGGGCCGCTTCAAGCGGCCCATGTTCTGTGTGGCGGTGCGGTCGATTAATTCGACTGCGTTTCCACCTGCACCAGCGGTTCCTGGGCCGGCGTCACTTGCGGACGGGTACGTCGGCGCGTGGGGTGCGGAGCCGTTGCAGCCGGTGCCGGCATCTCGGTGGCGCTCGTCACGGGCGCCGTGGTTTCCACCTGCATCAGGCTGGCGGCTTCGGCTTCGGCCTTGACCGCGGGACGGCGACGCCGACGTGAGCGAGACGGTTCGCTGCGCTCAGCCGTGTCGACGGCAACTCCCTGGGTTTCCACCTGTTGCAGATCGGCCTTGCTGGCTGCCAGATCTGCCAGGATGGTGGCCGGCGATGCGGTGACCGCACCGGGCAAAGGTGCGCTCGGCACGGCCACGGTTTCCAGTTGCAGGGCCTGCTGCGCAGGGGCGGCGACCGCTACCGGGGCGGGTGCGGGCTTGGGTTTGCGCGCGATTTCGATGATGGCGCGATAACCGGCGGTTTCGATGACGGCGTGCGGCGCGGCCGCGCTGCCTGCCTCGGCCGTATCCGGACGGGCATCGCGCGGACGGCGATTGCCGCGTCCGCGGCGGCTGCGCGGCTCGCGTTTTTCCTCGGTGCCGGCTTCACGTGGCGCCTCGGCCGTTTCCACTGCGCGCGGGGCGGCTTCGGCTTCGGGGCGCGGCTTCGGCTGGCGCGGCGGACGCGGCTGTTTGGGTTGCTCGCTGCCGCGGGCTTCCCTGGGCTCGCGAGCCTCACGGCCTTCGCTCTGGCGCGGCTCCTGCTGGCGGGTTTCGCCGTTGCGAGGCTCGCCCCGTCCTTCGCCGCGGCCGCGGCGCTGGCCGGGTTTGCGCTCGCGCTCGCCCCGGCGCTCGCTCGGGCGTTCGCTGCGCGCGATGGCGGGAACCGGTTTGGCCGCGGGGGCGGTTTCGGCTGCAGCAGGTTCTTCAGCCCGTTTCTTGAACCAGCCGAAGATGCGTTCGAATAGGCCACCCTGGGCTGCTGGCGGCGCGGCCGGCACCACCGGGCGTGCTGCGGGGGCCGGTTGTGGCGGTGCGATGGATTTGACGGCGGCTTCCTGGCGTGCGGGCGCGGCAGCCTGGGCGGTCTGGTAGACCGATTCGGTTTCCGGCACGACCGCCATCTTGTAGCTGGGCTCGGCCGAGCCAGTCAGGTTCAGTTCGTCATGACGCAGGCGGGTGATGGTGTAGTGCGGGGTTTCCATGTGGATGTTGGGGATCAACACCACATTGACCTTGAGCCGCGATTCGACGGTGTGGATGTCGACGCGCTTCTCGTTCAACAGGAAGGTGGCGACGTCGACCGGCAGCTGCACGTGTACGGCGCCGGTGTTCTCTTTCATGGCCTCTTCCTGCAGGATGCGCAGGATATGCAGCGCCGACGATTCGGTGCCGCGGATGTGGCCGGTGCCGTGGCAGCGCGGACAGGGCGTGTAGCTGGTCTCGCCGAGCGAGGGTTGCAGCCGCTGGCGCGACATTTCGAGCAGGCCGAAGCGCGAGATCTTGCCGATCTGCACGCGGGCGCGGTCGTGATGCAGGGCATCGCGCAGGCGGTTCTCGACCTCGCGCTGATGCTTGGGGTTTTCCATGTCGATGAAATCGATCACGATCAGGCCGCCGAGGTCGCGCAGGCGCATCTGGCGGGCGATTTCGTCGGCTGCTTCGAGGTTGGTGTTGTAGGCGGTCTGCTCGACGTCGCTGCCCTTGGTGGCGCGCGCCGAGTTGACGTCGACCGACACCAGCGCTTCGGTGTGGTCGATCACGATGGCGCCGCCGGACGGCAGGTTGACCTGACGCGAGAACGCCGATTCGATCTGGTGCTCGATCTGGAAGCGCGAGAACAGCGGCTCGTCGTCGCGGTAGCGTTTGACGCGGGCGGCATGCTCGGGCATCACGTGCGCCATGAACTGCTGCGCCTGCTCGTAGATGTCGTCGGTGTCGATCAGGATGTCGCCGATGT
>JAFEEX010000104.1 GCA_018240895.1 Pseudomonadota bacterium
CGGATCATTTCCAAAAACAGGAAACCACTTTTTGGTCCGATGCTCCCCGAATGAGTAGGGGGCAAGCCGCCCCTCTCAAACTCGCCCCATGAAGGTGCAGGGCTACGCCCCGCCCCCTCCAACTCCCTACCCATGGAGGGGAGACCCCTCCAAACCTCCCCTTTGGCGTTGCGCTGAATAATGTCGCGACCCCTGGTCGGGGCCGCGGGCTCCTCTCTCTCTGACTTCGGATCATGCACCAGCCACTCCGGCGTCAAGGACTTCGCGGTCCCCCAATTTTCAGCCGACGCCCAAGAACATCGTCAGAAAATCGGCTCCACCACTCGCCGCCGCTGGCGGTCGGCTTACGCGATCCCTGACCCCTCGCGGCAACAGTGCAGGCTCCTCCCGTCAGAACGAAAGGAGAAACAAATGTCTGATCTCGATTTCCTCAATCTCTCAAGAAAGCTTGGCCGCATCAGAACCAGGGTGCGCAAGAACTACTTCAGGTGCGACACTCGCTTTTCGCAGTCCCTCCATGAAAAGCTGCTTCTTGCCCTCAACGGCCATCTCAAGACTTGCCGCGAGGGCGCAAAGGTCCAGCGGCGGCTACGGAACGAAAGCGATCCGACGGTGCGCGAGTCCCTTGAACAGACCCTCGGCGACTGCATGGGCGATCTCGAATCCGGCGGCCGGGGGTTCTATCCTTGGCATCTGCTGGATGCCGTCGATGGTGACCCGGACTTCGGCGGATACCACCACCCCGTTGCGGCCATGTGGTGCAATGGCCCGATCCCGGAATGGATGACCGTCGAGGACAAGCATCTGTCCGGCCTTGGTCCCATCCTCCGGCAGATCGCTGCCCAGACAGGTATCCGCTTCACCACCTATCTCTGCGATGCCAGCATTGGCCCCGATGGCGCGGGGCAACTCGACCCCGAGATCTACGAGCGCCCGGTCAGCAACTTCCGATACCGATACCGATAGCGAGGTGGCGGGCGGCGGAAGCCGCTCGCCACCTTTTCCCCTGTCGTAATAGCCATACCGACCGGATCGACCGCTCGGCAGGGCTTATGAAAGGGGGGCAAGCCGCCCCTCTCAAACTCACCCCATGAAGGTGCAGGGCAAAGCCCCGCCCCCTCAAACTCCCCCACCCATGGAGGGGAAACCCCTCCAAACCTCCCCTTCGGTTCCACCGAATATTGTCGCGGCCCCTAGTCGGGGCCGCGGGCTCTTCTCTCTCTGACTTCGGATCATGCACCAGCCACTCCGGCGTCAAGGACTTCACGGTCCCCCCAATTTTCAGCCGATACCCAAGGGCATCGTCAGAAAATCGGCTCCCCCGCTCGCCGCCGCTGGCGGTCGCTGCGCGATCCCTGACCCCTCGCGGCTACGGTGCCCGACCCTCCCGTCAGCGAGAGAAAGGAGCATGACATGACCGAACAAAAGATCATCCGTATCGACGGGGGCAGCGCCGAATACTGGCGCGATCGCAAGCAGGCTTTCGGGCTTATCCGCGATGCCGAGCTTGCCGCAAAGCGTCTGGCCGAGGCGCCGATGTATCTGCACGGCGGCTACGACGAGGATGGCGACGTTATCCCCATCGAAAACCTCGGTCCCCACGACGATATGGAGGACGCGATCTGGGCCATCGAGGCCGATCCGACTGCGGTGAGCATCCTCGTTGCGCAGGGGCGCACGAGCATCGGCGGTCACGAGATCGGGGCTGTGGTTCGCGGTTTCGAACCGGACTACGGGCACATCGAGGACCCGGAGAGCAATCCGCTCTGGGGACCGGATACCGACTGACCCTTCGACGAGAGGCGGCGAAAGCCGCCTCTCGTCTTTGCTTCGTCGTCAAAGCCCTGCCGGCCGGATCGACCGGCCCGCAGGGCTGATGAAAGGGGCACGCCCCTCTCAACGCTCTCCCATGAAGGAAGGGGCAAGCCCCCTCCTTCAAACATCCTCCCCAAGGGAAGGGCTGAAGCCCCTCCCTTGAACCCTCCCATGGGAAGGAGGCGACGGTTCCCTCGCCCTCCTTCCCAAACCCATCCTCCTCTCCCTGGGCCAGGCCATTCTGGCCGCGCCGATACGCTGTCGTATGTCCGACCGAATCAGATGGCTGCCTATCCCGCCACTGCGAGGTTGATCACGACGATTCCAGCCGAATTTCGAGTGGAATTTGAAGGCAGAGCGACTATTATAGTCGTAGTTCTGGAGTGCGTGCAGGTCTCGGTGGGAGGTGATCATGTATGATCACCGCTCGCCAATCACGGGCCGCACGCGCGTTGCTGGGTTGGACACAGGAGACGCTCGCTGACAAGGCCCAGGTCGCATTGACCGCACTCAAACGCCTCGAATCCCAAAATGGGCTTGAGGTGTTCGAGACGACTCGCGATCAGGTTCGCCGCGCTCTCGAAGCGGCCGGCATCGTTTTCCTGTCAACGGATAAGGGCGAAGGCGTCTTGCTCCTGCACGAGCGGAGCCCGACGCCGGGTTAGCGTCGTGGCCTGCGCATTGACCCGTTGCCCATAAAAAGAATGGCTATCTCCCGCCGGAGATGGTTAACAAATACGTTATCCGATCGTGAGCGACTGATGGGACAAGCGACACAGACATTTCTTGACGAACCACCGTCCAGCCAAACGCTGACACCATATGATCGAGAACACATGAAGCTCTATATGCGCCTGCTCGACGCAGCGCGCGATGGCGCCGACTGGCGCGAAGCGGTTCGAATCCTCTTCAATCTCGATCCAGAGCGTGATCCCGAGCGTAGCCGCCGCGTTCATGACGCGCATCTCGCACGAGCGCGTTGGATGACCGAGCGCGGCTATCGCGAACTGGTCCGCGAAAGTCAGCACCGAACATCATAGCGATGCGCGGGACGCATCACCTGTTGATCCCGACCCAGCTTCCTCAATTCAACCCGAACGGGAATCGTAGAGTCTCTCCAACTTCCTGAGCTGTGACGTGGGAGGCTCCGATGACACCCAACGCATCTACCTGGCGTTCTTCGGCAGACTACGAGCATCTGGATGTGCTGACGCCATCCGATCTGGCTTGGGAGTGGCTCCGCCGCAACGATGCCTATGACGCTGATTTTGAGGCATCGGCCTCTGGCCAGGGAGATCCCGAACCGCTGACCGAACGAATCCGGCAGCGGTGGGGACTCCGATTTCCCCGTCGATCCGCTGGCTGCGCCACCTGACGCCAAGGTATTATGGCTTCCGCAGGAGGACACGAGCGTCGTCATACTGGCGAACGCGCCATCGGAATTTGACGAGCAAATCGGTCTCGCAGCTACCGTGATCTGGCGCGCCCATCCTCGCTCGCAACCTACGGATGAGGACTACCGGCTCGATATTGGCAACGGACAGCATCTGCAGATCCTCGACTGCACGGCCGGCGACGACAGGATCGCCGTCGCCATCGTTCCGCTCGGCCTGGACGGCTTCGACCGGATCGAAGCCGTCCGCCGCTTCCTCTCCGCCCTACATGGCCGCGCCATTCCTCCCGATACGCGGCTGACCCGGCAGCAGCGCATACGCCTGCGACGGATGCTTCGCGCCTTTGACGGACACAGGGCGGGCGCCACACAGCAGGAAATCGCGCAAGTCATCCTGAAGATCGGGCCGCTCGACCGCGATGAATGGCAGGCGTCTTCGGCCCGCCACACGATCAAGGCGCTTCTGCGCGACGCCCATTCCATGGTCGCGGGCGGCTATCGAAAACTCCTGCGTCATCGTCGCCAACGCTAGCGTAGTTCGACGCCTGGGCTGGTGGGCGATTTCGATACCCATCAACTTCGCCCTGCAACTCGCCGGCCTCCCTCCGCCACCGTGGTCGTTGTCCCGCCGCTGACTCGCAGTGGCCGTTCCCAACAGCCCGGAGGCCCGATCATGCCACATGAACCCGTCGTTTTGCCGCCGCGCTTCCTGCGCACCAAGGAGGCTGCGGATTTTCTCAGCCTTTCGGCCCGGACGCTCGAAAAACACCGCACCTACGGGACCGGCCCTGCCTATCGCAAGCTCGGCGGCCGGGTTGTCTATGCCATCGACGATCTCGAAGCCTGGACCGAGCGCGGTGCGGTAACCTCCACCTCCGATCCCCGTGGCTCCGTGCTGCCCGCCAAGCGCCACGCCCTTCCGACCGGCCCGCAGGTCGGGCGCTCCGCCCGCTGATCGCACCCAGTTCCCTTCATGGTGGCGCGACGTCGATCCCTTTCCGAGCGCGGGCAGCTCGACCTGTTCAGGGCGCTCCCCGGCGACTTCGCGCCACGAGA
>JAFEEX010000010.1 GCA_018240895.1 Pseudomonadota bacterium
ACCATCACATGATGGGACCAAACAACTAGGCGATTGCAGTCGCCCACCAAACCCCTTCTCTCTCCGTCCAAGTCAGCGGTCTTGGCTCCCGCCCGCCGCATCCGATCAACATCGAGGATGTTGAAGCCGACGCGGGTTCCGTCAGCGGTCACGCACTGGCCGAGATGGTGCTTTGCGCGCGGAACAGACCTGCATTCCAACACACAGATCGCCCCGCCGCCCATGTCCAGCACAAACCCGAAATGATTGTGCGGCAGTAGCCCGGTCTTCTTGATGGCACCGTGCTGCTTGCCGTTGGAAACGAAGTCCTGCACACTGGCGCCGATGCGACAGACCAAAACCCCCGCCCCGCCGCAACCGCTGATCAGGCTGGCGCTGGGTGTCACCGGGCACCGGGCGGGGCACAGCGTTTTTGCCGCAAACGAAGCGGCTGTTGCGGACGCATTGGCGCAGGTTTTCGATTTGATCGAAGCGGCTGCGGCCACTGCCCCCCGGTGCCGCCAGCGTCGGCCCGTTCGCACCGATCCGGCTTCATTCGCTGCTGGCCGATGGCACAGACCGCATTGCCAGCCAGATGGCGCTGGTCCGCGGGTATGAACTGGTTGCGCCGTTGCCATTCGGGCGGCGGATGAACCGCGCGATCAACTCGCTCACCGATGATCCCCATGAGGTGCGGCGCCTACTGGCAGGCGACGATGCACTGGACGAAACGACCCAGCTTCACGCGGCGGCCATTCGCCACCTTTCGGACAACGCGCGAATTTTCGGCTTGGCCGACGCGGATGACCGCCTTGCGGAGCTCTATCTGGCAAAGCTGGGCAATCCGCAGGACGCCGGCGCGGCGATGCTGTTTGCGGCGGAAACATAGCGTCGGGTCGCTCTTGCCGGGCGCATCCTGATCGAACAATCCGACCTGATAGTGGCGGTATGGGACGGCATCACCACCGCACACGTCGGCGGCACGGGCCACACCATCGCGGTTGCGCTTGAACAAGGCGCGCCCGTTGTCTGGATAGACCCCGCCAACCCCGGCGACTGGCGAATCCTGCAAGCCTCGGAAGCCCTGGCCGGATCACCGCCGGTAATTGACGCCGCCGGGCGGGCCGCCGTGCTGGGCAACCTGATCCATGCCGCGCTTGATCCGGGTGCCGATCCGCTCCATCCCGGCTTCACGGCATTGTCGGATGAACGCTGGCATTCACACAGCAACGGCCTGACACACGCCTATCGCCGGGTGGAGGCACTGTTTGGCGGCGGATCGCTGCGCCAGCGGTTTCGCCGGCTGCGTCAGCGTTATGAGGCCCCTGGCGATTTCACTGGTTCAACCGGGCACCCTTTCCTGGAAAAGGCGGCGGCCCTTTCCGGCGCTGACGGCGGACTGGTGACGCGGATCAGGCAGGACATCATGTTCCGCTTTGCCTGGGCCGATGGCGTTTCAGCGCACCTGTCCGACGCCTGTCGCGGCGGAATGACCTTCAACTTTGTGCTTTCCTGCCTGGCGATCGTCGCGGGGATTGCCTATCTTCCGTTCGTTCCGCCCGAGCACAAGTGGTTCTTTGCCCTGACCGAACTGTTGCTGCTGTGCGGGATATTGCTGATCACCGTCATTGGCCAGCGCCGCAATCTGCATACCCGCTGGTTCGAAACGCGGCGCGTGGCGGAATATCTGCGCCACGCCCCGCTTATGACCATCCTGGGATCAGGCGCGCCGCCGGTCGATGGCCGCATGGTGCCGACGTCAGCTGGCCGGAATTCTATGTCCGGCAGGTGCTGCGCGATGTTGGCCTGCCACGCATGGCAATCACGCAGGACTATCTGCGCGGCGTGCTGACCGGGCCACTGGCCGATCATGCGCGCAGCCAGCGCGATTACCACGCGGCAAAGGCCCATCGGTTGGCCACGGTGCATCGCCAGTTGGACACGCTGTCTGAACGGCTGTTCCAATTGGCGGTCGCGATTGTGGTAATTTACCTGGGGCTGCGCGGTCTGGAAGCCGCCGGGCTGATCCCGGTTGCGGTGATAGACAAGGTTTCTAAGTATTTCACTGTTTTGGGGGTGATGTTCCTCACGTTTGGCGCCGACGTCGCCGGCATTCGCTATTTCGGTGATTTCGAACAGTTTGGCGACATTTCCAAAGTAACCGCCGAAAAGCTGGACGGCATATCAAGGCGGATCGACATTCTTGCCGCAGCATCGCCCGGCGCAATCAGCTATGGTGACGTTGCCGATCTGGCCCACGCCACCGATGATGTCGTGGTGGGCGAGATCGAAAGCTGGCAGGCCGTGTTCGGCGGCAAGCAGATTGCCGTACCGGTCTGAGACCGGATGGAGCCGGGCAAAAGGGGCGGATGGGAAAGTTCCCATTCACCCTCCGCGCAGCAGTTGCACGCCCCAATCGCGTTCAAACAGGTAGAGCAGCAGCCGCGCTGCCTCACCTCGTTCGCCGGTCAGGCCGCTCTCCTGAGATTGGCTGGCGCGCTCGATCAGCAGGCGGGCGTCATCGTGGGCCAGGGGCAGCAGCTTCTGGATCTGTTCCAGGCTGGCGACGCGGAACGGAGTGTCGCCCGATTGCCGGGTACCGAGCAGTTCGCCCCCGCCGCGCAGTTCGAGATCTTCCTCGGCGATGCGGAACCCGTCCTGCGTTTCGCGCATCAGGGCCAGTCGCCGTTTGGCGGTTTCTGACAGGACATTGCCGCGCAGCAGCAGACAGGTGCTGGCCGCGCTGCCCCGCCCGACCCGGCCGCGAAGCTGGTGGAGTTGGGCAAGGCCAAACCGCTCGGCCTGTTCGATTACCATCAGCGTCGCGTTGGGCACATCCACCCCGACCTCGATCACCGTGGTCGCCACCAGCAGCCGCGCATCACCGCGGACGAAGCGCTCCATCGCCGCGTCCTTGGCCTCGGGCCGAAGCTGGCCGTGAACCAGCACCACCGCATCGCCAAACCGCAGCTTCAGTTCAGCAAAGCGCGCTTCGGCGGCGGCGATATCCTCGCTCTCTAGCTCGCGGACCATCGGGCAGACCCAGTAAGCTTGCTGCCCGCCTTCCAGATGCCGCCCGATCGCATCGACCACGTCGCCCATCCGCTCAACCGCGACGACGCGGGTGTCGATCGGCTGGCGGCCCGGCGGCATCTCGTCGAGCTTGGAGACGTCCATCTCGCCATATTGGGCAAGCGTCAGGGTGCGCGGGATCGGGGTGGCGGTCATCGCCAGACAATGCGGGGTGCGCTTGCCCTTCTGCGCCAGCATCAGCCGCTGGCCGACCCCGAAGCGGTGCTGTTCATCGATCACCACCAGCGCAAGGTTCTTGTACTGAACGGCGTCCTGAAAGATTGCGTGGGTGCCGACCACGATCCCGATCGAGCCATCGTGCAGCCCCATCAGGATCGATTCGCGCGCTTTGCCCTTGTCACGGCCGGTCAGCAGCGCGATCTCAACGCCGGTCCCGGCGGCCATCCGCTTCAAGGTTTCGTGATGCTGGCGGGCGAGGATTTCAGTGGGGGCCAGCAATGCCGCCTGCGCCCCCACCTCAACCGCGATCAGCATGGCTTCCAGCGCCACCACGGTCTTGCCCGAACCGACATCGCCCTGCAGCAGCCGCAGCATCGGCGATCCTTGCGCCATGTTGCCCTCAATCTCGGCGATTGAGCGCTTCTGCGCGCCGGTCAGGGCAAAGGGCAGTTGCACCCGGGCACGCAGATGCCCGTCGCCCAGCAGCGGCGAGCCGCTGCGCGCGCGGTTGGCGTTGCGCACCAGCATCAGGGCTAGGCTGTTGGCCAGCAGTTCGTCGTAGGCTAGCCGGTCTCGCGCTTGCCCATGTTCGCCCCTGTGCGCCAGTTCCAGCGCGTCGCGCCAGGCGGGCCATTGCATCCGGTCGAACAGGCCGGGTTCGATCCATTCCGGCAGTTCCGGCACCGTGGCCAGCGCCTGTTGGATCAAGGGCGCGATCCGCCCTTGAGTCAGCCCTTCGGAAAGCGGATAGACCGGCTCGACCAGTTGCCCCAACGCGGTGGCGCTTTCCTCGGCAACGTGATCGGGGTGGACGATTTGCAGCATCTGCCCGAACTGGTCGAGCCGCCCGGCGATCCAGCGCTTTTCCCCCAGCGGCAACTGCTTCTTGCCGCTGTAGGATGCGCGCCCGAAATAGGTGATCGCGCAGATATTGCCTGCGGCATCGCTGGCCAGCACGCGAAACGGGCCGCGCCCGGCAGAGGCGCGGTATTCCACCGGGGTCAGCGCCACGACGATATTCTCGCCCACGCTCGCCGCATCCAGATCGGCCACGGCGCGGCGTTCAACAAAGCGGTCAGGCAGGTGATAGATGAAATCACGCACCCGGGTCAGGCCCAGCCGTTCCAGCGGGCGGGCCAGCCCTGGCCCCACGCCCTTCAGGCTGTCAGCGGCGACGAACAGGGGATTGAGACGATCGGGACGCATGCCCGCAAGCGTTAGCGTCTAGCCCGCGGCTTGCACAGCCTCCCACGCCGAACGCACGGCATCGATCGTGACCCGCGCATCTTCCGGCGTTGTCGCGATCGAGCAGACCGACACGCGCATGATCCATTGCCCCCGCCACAGCGCGGTGCCCATGAAGGCCACCCCGTCGCGCTGGATCTGGTCGACCGTCGCCTGGGTCAGGCGATCGCCCTCGTCCTCACCACGATCCGCACCGAAGCGGACGACGAACTGGTTGAGCTCGGGCTGGTTGAGGACCGAGACGCCGGGTATCGCCGCCAGTCCCTCTGCAAGCAGTTGCGCGATCTGCACATCATCGTCGACCATCCGGGCAATCCCGGCCCGGCCCAGCCGCCGCATCATAGCCCAGGCGGCAAACCCGCGCGCGCGGCGCGACAGTTCGGGAACATAGGCGCCGGGGTGGCGATAGTCCTGGTTGTCGCGGGTCAGATAGCTGGCCTGCATATCCATCGCCCGGCGGTGCGCCTCTTCATGGCGAACGATGGTGAAGCCGCAATCATAGGGCGTCTGTAACCACTTGTGCCCGTCGGTGGCCATCGAATCGGCAAGCTCGATCCCGTCAAGCAGATGGCGGTGCCGCTCGCTCGCCCGTGCCCACAGGCCGAAGGCGCCATCGACGTGGACCCAGCCTCCGGCATCGTGGACCAGGGGCACGATCCGGGCGAAGGGATCGCTGACCCCGGTGTTGATCTGTCCGGCCTGGCCGATAACGATCACCGGATCGCTGCTCGCCTTGAGGGCCTGCTCCAGCGCACCGGGGTTCATCCGTCCAAGACTGTCTGTGGCAATGGTGGTTACGCGCTTTTCGCCAAGACCCAGATAGCGCAGCCCGGAAAAGATCGTGTTGTGCGCATCGGCACCAACCAGCACCCGCAGGTTGGGCGCGCCGTAAAGCCCATCTTCCTCGACGTTCCAGCCGAGGCGCCGCAGCAATTCGCCGCGCGCTGCGGCAAGCCCGACGAAGTTGGCAATGGTCGCGCCGCTGACCAGACCGACCGAGCTTTCCGGCGGCAGGTCCAGCAATTCAAGCAGCCAGCGTGCCGCAACTGCCTCCACCGCAGCGCCCGCCGGGCTCATCGGGATACCGGCGCAGTTCTGGCCCCAGGCCGAAGTCAGCCAATCGGCCGCCACTCCGGCAAGATGCGAATGGCCGTTGACCCAGGCGTAGAAGCGCGGTGCGACAATGCCGCGCAGGCCATCGCGCGCGCCGGCATCAAGCTCGGCGATCAGTTGCAACGCATCGGTTCCGGTTTCGGGCACTGGACGGTCGAACCGGGCGTGAATTTCGCCATATCCGGTGACTTCAACCCGCTGCGCGGCGGCCACGTCGCTGCGATAGTCGGCAGCCAGCCGCGCTGCCAGTTCCAATGCCGCGAAATCCTGCTCGCTCGTATGCAAAACCTTTGCCTCCCTTGCCGGGCCACACGACTTGCAGGCCCGCAATCCACGCCCTAATCGCGCGACATGATCGACGCATCCCGAATCAAGCGATTGAAGTTTCGCGCCTGGCACCGCGGCACGCGCGAGGCCGACTACATGATCGGATGCTTCTTTGACCGTTATGGCGCTGAATGGGGCGAAACTGAGGTCGCCTGGTTCGAAGCCCTGCTCGACGAGGAAGACGTCGACATCATGGGCTGGGCGCTGGGCAGCCTGGCCGTTCCACCCGAATATGCCGGACCGCAGATGGAAGCGTTCAAGAAGCTGGATTACGTCGAAATCCCGCGCTGATCGGGTGTGGTCGAGAAACCTGAATCGCTCGACTTTCGACATCGTGAAGCATTGCAGCTAAGGCACTTCTTCCGAATCCCCAAACCCCGCTCAGCCTGAGCTTGTCGAAGGCCGCGCGGGGTGTTTGCCGTTGCGTGATTGATGCCAGATTTTTCGAAAATTCTCACCGCCCGCACCTCCCTCGCCCTCGCTGCACTGGCACGGGGCGCCCAGCCTTTGGTGCTGGCCGACCTTGCCCGCGCGGCGAAAGGCCGGGCGGTGTTCATCGCGCCCGACGAAGCGGCAATGCAGGCGATTACCGAAAGCGCCGGGTTCTTCGCGCCCGAACTGGAAGTGCTGTCATTCCCGGCATGGGACTGCCTGCCTTACGACCGGGCGAGCCCGGCGCTGTCTGTCAGCGCGCGACGGCTGGCCGCCCTGCACCGCCTGCAAGGCAAAGCGCAGGGGCCGCAGCTTCTCGTCACCACGATTAACGCCGTGCTGCAACGCGTGCTTAGCCCGTTCCGCATCCGCGAGAACGTGCGGCTGCTCAAACCGGGGGTGGAGATCGGGCGCGAAAGTCTGATCTCGCTGCTTCAGCGCCAGGGCTACACCCGCACCGATACCGTTGCCGACGCGGGCGAATATGCCGTGCGCGGCTCGATCTTCGATATCTATCCCTCGGGTCTCGAATCCGGCCTGAGGCTCGACTTCTTCGGGGACGAGCTGGAAACGCTGCGGCTGTTCGACACCAACACCCAGCGTTCCACCGGGCCGGTTGACCAGCATCTGCTGTTGCCCGCGAGCGAGGCGCTGCTTGACGAGGATACGGTCAAGCGCTTCCGCAGCCGCTATCGCGAACAGTTCGGTGCCAATGCCACGGGCGATCCGCTTTACCAGGCGGTCAGCGACGGGCGGCGACTGGCGGGCATGGAGCACTGGCTGCCCTTGTTCGAGGAACGGCTGGTCACCCTGTTCGATCACCTCGACCCTGCCGATCTCGTGCTGATTGACAACGCCGCGCTTGGCGCCGCGGACGAGCGCCTTGGCGATATTGCCGATTATTTCGCCGCGCGCACCGAAACGGCAGGCAAGACGGCGGGAAGCTATCGCCCGCTCGCACCCGATGCACTTTACCTCGTGCGTCCGGAACTGGATGGGGCTCTCGCCGAGCGCCCCATCCACCGCACCGACATCTTCGCCCAGCCCGAAAACGCCAGCGCAATCGACTGCGGTTTTACCGGCAGCCGCGACTTCGCCCCCGAACGCGCGCGGGGTGACAACGTCTACGAGGCGGCGGCGCAATATCTGACCGGTCAAGCCAAGCGCGGACGCAAGGCGCTGATCGCCGCCTATTCCACCGGCAGCCGTGCCCGCATCGCGGCGATCCTTGGTGAGGCAGCGCGGCCAGAACCGGTACTGGCCGATACCTGGCAGGAAGCGCTGGGCCTCGCCGCCAAGGGCGCGCCGGTGGCGCTGGTCCTGCCGCTGGAAACCGGGTTCGCCAATGACCAGATCGAGCTGGTCACCGAGCAGGACATTCTTGGCGACCGGCTCGTCCGCCGCAAGAAACGACGCAAGGGGGCTGATGCCTTCCTCGCTGAACTCGCGGCGCTGACACCGGGCGATCTGGTGGTGCACATGGACCACGGGATCGGCCGTTACGGCGGGCTCCAGTCGATCCCGGTGGGGGACAGTCCGCACGACTGCGTGATGCTGGAATACGCCGGAGGCGACAAGCTCTACGTGCCGGTCGAGAATATCGACGTCCTCAGCCGCTATGGCTCTGACGCAGAGTTCGTCGCGCTTGACCGGCTGGGGGGTGAGGCCTGGCAGAAGCGAAAGAGCCGCCTCAAGGAACGCATCCGCGCAATCGCGCACGAATTGCTCAAGACCGCCGCCCTGCGCGCACTCCGTCAGGCCCCGGCCCTGCTGCCCGAACAGCCCAGCTTCGACCAGTTCGTCGAGAAGTTTCCGTGGCAGGAAACCGAGGATCAGGAAGCTGCGATCGACGACGTGCTGAGCGATTTGGGCGAAGGCAAGCCGATGGACCGGCTGATCTGCGGCGACGTCGGATTCGGCAAGACCGAGGTCGCGCTGCGTGCCGCCTTCGTAGCGGCGATGGCCGGGCGGCAAGTCGCGGTGATTGCTCCGACCACCCTGCTCGCCCGCCAGCATTTCACGAATTTTAGCGAGCGTTTTTCCGGCTTCCCCCTCAACGTCGGGCGGCTATCGCGACTGGTCGGCGACAAGGAAGCCAAGGCTACCAAGGCGGGTCTGGCCGAGGGCACGGTCGACGTGGTGGTCGGCACGCACGCGCTGCTCGCCAAGAGCCTGCAATTCAAGCGGCTCGGCATGGTCGTGGTCGATGAGGAGCAGCGCTTTGGCGTCAACCACAAGGAAACGCTCAAGCAACTGCGCAACAACGTCCACGTCCTGACGCTGACTGCCACGCCGATTCCCCGCACGCTGCAAATGGCGATGAGCGGCCTGCGCGAACTGTCCACCATCCAGACCCCGCCGGTCGACCGGCTGGCGGTGCGGACCTATGTGATGGAATGGGACGACATGGTGATGCGCGAAGCACTGCTGCGCGAACACCACCGCGGCGGGCAAAGCTTCATCGTCGTGCCGCGCATCGCCGATATGGAAGGCGTAGAGAAATGGCTGCGCGAGAGCGTGCCCGAGGTCCGCTTCGTCACCGCTCACGGCCAGATGGCAGCGGGCGAGGTGGAGGAGCGGATGAGCGCCTTTTACGAAAAGAAGTACGAGGTGCTGCTTTCAACCACGATCGTTGAAAGCGGGCTGGATATCCCCAGCGCCAACACCATCATCATCCACCGCGCCGATCGTTTTGGCCTTGCCCAGCTCTATCAGCTGCGCGGGCGGGTCGGCCGGTCGAAACTGCGCGCCTATGCCTATCTGACCACGCCTGCGGACACCCAATTGTCCGAGGTGGCGGAAAAACGGCTGAAGGTACTGGGCGATCTCGATTCGCTCGGCGCGGGCTTTCAGCTTGCCAGTCATGACCTGGACATTCGCGGTGCCGGCAACCTGCTGGGCGATGAGCAATCGGGCCACATCCGCGAGGTCGGGTTCGAACTCTACCAGTCGATGCTTGAGGACGCGATCCTGGCGGCCAAGGCGGGGGAGATGGGTCTGGCCAGGGAACGCCACGCGCTCAGCCCGCAGATCACGGTCGATGCGCCGATCATGATCCCGGAGGATTATGTGCCAGATCTGGCCGTGCGCATGGCACTTTATCGCCGGCTCAACGATGCCGAGGATCAGGGCGAGATCGAGGCGCTGTCAGCCGAGATGATCGACCGCTTCGGCCCCCTGCCCCCTTCGACCGCGAATCTGGTCAAGCTGATCCAGATCAAGCGTCAGGCGATCGAGGCGAACATTGCCAAGATCGATGTCGGCGCCAAGGGTACGCTGGTATCGTTCCACAACGATACCTTCCCCGATCCCGCCGGCCTGTTTGCCTATGCCGAGCGGCTCCAGGGGACCATCAAGCTGCGTCCCGACAGCAAGATCGCCGTTACCCGCGCCTGGGGCGATCCGGCGGCGCGGCTCAACGGGCTGTTCCAACTGACCAAGGGCCTGAGCGCCATAGCCCGCAAAGCCGCCAAGGGAGGCTGAGACGCGGGGCGTTCGCCATCAGTCAGTCGTTGCAAAACGCAGGAATTCCTGGGCGCTCATCGGTTGGGCGCGCAGGAAGCCCTGATAAACGGCGCAGCCTTCGGCCGCCACCAGTCCGCGCTGCGCCTCGCTCTCAATCCCTTCAGCCACAACCTTCAGCTCAAGCGCGCCGGCCATTGCCATGATAGCCCGCAGCACCGCCAGATCGCGCGCATCGCTCACTACACCGTCAATCATACTGCGATCAAGCTTGAGCAATTGCAGCGGCAGCAGCTTGAGATACCGGAAATTGCAGAAGCCCGCGCCAAAATCATCAAGCGCCACCCGCGCACCCTTCGCCGCCAAAGCCCCCAGCACATTGGCGGCATGGCTGACATCGGACAGCAGCACCTGTTCGGTAACCTCCACCGTCAGTCGCCACAGCGGGAAGCCGATCTCTTCGGCCAGCGCGATGAAATCACCGGCAAAGCCATCCGCCGCCAGATCATTGGGCGTGATGTTGAGCGACAGACGCAGGTCCATTGGCCAGGCCCTGGCACCGGTCAGCGCCAGCCGCGCAATATGCCGGGAAAGCTGGGTGACATGATCGGCCCGCTCGGCAACGGCGAATAGCGCGCCGGCACCGATCTTCCCCAGAACGGGGTGGTTCCACCGCGCCAGCGCCTCCGCACCAACCAGGCGGTCGTCCGCGCAGGCAAACTGGGGCTGATAAACCACCTCTATCTCGTCACCATCCAGTGCGCGCAGCAGGTCTGCCTCAAGCTGGGCGGCGCTGCGTCCCGTCCGGATCCCCTCGCCATCGGCCCATTGCAGCCGCCGTCCGGGATTGATGGTCAGCCGCGACAGCGTTTCGCCCAGCCGGTCGAACATGGAATCTGCGTCTTCATCAGCCAATCCACGCAGCAACGCGCCGCGCGGCGCAAGCCGCATGGTTGCCCCCATGCCGATAATCGGGCGGGACAGAATTTCCAGCAACTGGGCAGAGGCCATCTGCCACCGCTCGCGGCTGCACGGTTCCGCGCTGAGCAGCAGGAACTGTCCGCCACCACTGCGCGCGGCAAGCCACTTTCCGTCAAGCTCACTGGCGGCAAACTGTTTGATCCTCAGCGCCACTTCGGCAAGCGCGGCATCACCCGCCGCACTGCCATAGGCAAGGTTGACCGCGTCAAAGCGCCGCAGTCCTGCAAGCAATGCGTGAACCTGGTGCCCATCATCCAGCCACTGCGCCAGCCGTTCCAATGCGGCGTCGCGTCCGCAAAGCCCCGTAACCGCATCGCGTGGCGGATCAAACTCATCGGAAATCGGCGCGGTCATCTGTTGGTCCATAAAGCCAAGCCTCCTACCAAATTGTTGCGTTGCCAAGCCTTCTCACGCGCCATATGCAGCCCGTGGATGAAAACGCAGCCCCGCCTTGCGCTGATGCCGTCAGACACCGACCGTGCCCGCGAAGCCGCAGAGGCCTTGCGCGGGCTGGCCGATTTCGTTCCGCTTGACCGGGCGGACGTGCTGATCGTGCTGGGCGGCGATGGGCATATGCTGCACTGCCTGCACCATATGCTTGATCACGGGCGGGTGATTCCGGCCTATGGCCTCAACTACGGCACCGTCGGCTTCATGATGAACAAGCCGAAATCCAGCCGCAGCCTGCAGGAACGCATCGCCCGGGCCAGGCCCTTGGTGGTCACCCCCCTGGAAATGATCGCCACAACCGGCAGCGGTACAGAGGAAACCTTCAGCGCCATCAACGAGGTATCGCTGCTGCGCGAAACGCGCCAGACCGCCAAGCTGGAAGTTTCGGTCAACGGCAAGATCCGCCTGCCCGAACTGTTCTGCGACGGCATTCTGGTGGCGACGCCGGCGGGATCGACCGCGTATAACCTGTCCGCCAATGGCCCGATCCTGCCGATGGGATCGAATATGCTGGCGCTGACCCCGATCAGCCCGTTCCGCCCGCGGCGCTGGCGCGGCGCGATCATTCCCGATCATTACGAAATGCAGTTCCGCGTGCTGGAGCCGGAAAAGCGCCCCGTTGCCGCGGTAGCGGACCAGAAGGAACTGCGTGACATTCTTGCGGTGCGGATTCGCGTCGCCCGCGAACAGCAACTGGAACTGCTGTTCGATCCCGGCCGGACGCTGGAAGAGCGGATCTTTGCAGAGCAGTTCCACTTCTGACGAATTTTGCGCGCGCACCGGCTTGCCAAACCCGGCGGCGCTGTTATAGGCGCTCCCCTGCCCGCAGGCGGGGGATCATTCCCCGATAGCTCAGCGGTAGAGTAGGTGACTGTTAATCACTTGGTCGTAGGTTCGAATCCTACTCGGGGAGCCATCCCGCCCGGGCATTGAAAGCCCCGCCGTATTCCGGCGGGGCTTTTCATTTCAGCCCAGCAAAAGCCGGCTCCCCGCCCAGATCGTCAGCGCGGCGGTCAACCAGCGGATCACCCGTTCCGGCAGGAACCGCAGCGCCAGAACGCTGCCAAGCTGCCCGCCCAGGATTACCGCAACCAGCAGCGGCAGAGCGCCGCCCAGCGCCTCTCCAAACCGTTCCGGGCCGTTCTTGGCCAGTTGGCCGATCAGCCCCGACACCGAATTGATCAGGATGAACAGGCTGGTGG
The DNA here is from genome assembly GCA_018240895.1 of Pseudomonadota bacterium. GTDB lineage: Bacteria > Pseudomonadota > Alphaproteobacteria > Sphingomonadales > Sphingomonadaceae > Novosphingobium. The sequence goes on from JAFEEX010000010.1 coordinate 12,444, forward strand.
TCGCGGCAATTTCCCGCGCCCGCGCCCAGCGGGTCAGGTGAAGCAAGGGCGCCAGGAATATGCCCCCACCAATACCAACCAGCCCGGCCAGATAGCCCAGCGGTGCCGCCGCCCAGGCCATAAAGCGCGCCGCCGGTAAAGGCTGCGCCTCAGCCTCCGGCGCGCGGGGCAGCAGCAGCGCCAGTCCGGCCCCCACCAGACTCAGCCCCAGAATGAACAGGAAGGTCGCCTGCTTGATCGGCGTCAGCCCGCCCAGAAACGCCAGCGGCGCGGCGATCAGCGACAGCAGCAGCGCCTTGCGCCAGGGGATCACCCCACCGCGGGCAAAGCGCATGGTGCTGCCGGAAACGACCACGATGTTGCAGGCCAGACTGACGATCGGCAGCAGCTTGTAGTCGAAACCAACCAGCGTCAGCAACGCGCTGTAGGTCGATCCGCCACCAAACCCGACCGATGCGTAAAGCAGGGCCGTGGCGAAGAAGCCCAGCGGCAGCCAAATCGTCATGCTTTCCTCCCGCAGGCGGAAGGCCGGGCTGGCCGCTCCTCACCAAGGCGGAAAAGTGCTTACCCGCCCTTGCCTGGCCCGACAAGTCAGGCGGCTGGGGTCAGGTCGATGCGCCGTGGCAATGCTTGTATTTCTCGCCCGAACCGCAAGGGCACGGCGCATTGCGCGACAGGCCCAGGCCGGCATAGGGATCAGCGTCACCGGGGCGCGGCAGAACCGCGCTGGCCGCCGATGCGCCCATCCCCGCCCCGCCCAGCGCGCTCATCATTGTCGCGGCACCGGGTATGGACGGTATTGCATCGTTTTCACCGGTGAAGGGATCGATGTGGCTGGTCAGGAAATCAGGCAGATCGGGCAGCTCAACTTGATCGGGCATCCTTAGTTCGCTGTTCATCAGCACCCGGGTCACGTCCTCGCGGATGGCTTCAAGCATCCGTTCGAACAGGCCGAACGCCTCCTGCTTGTACTCGTTGATCGGGGTTTTTTGTGCATAGGCGCGCAGAAACACCACCTGTCGCAGCGCATCCAGCGTGGCCAGATGCTCCTTCCAATAGTGATCGAGCCGTTCCAGCAGCACCTGCTTTTCAACCTGACGCCAGATTGCCCCGTCTTCACCAATCTTTCCGGCCATCTTGCCATCGGCCGTTTCAACCAGACGGGTTTCGACGATTTCCGGCTCGATACCGTCTTCTTCCATCCATTGATCGATCGGCGCATCGATGCCCAGCACATCAGCGCTGCGGGCCTTCAACCCATCGACATTCCATTGTTCAGGATAGGATCCCGGCGGGCAGGCTTCCCCAACCATCGTGTTGATGGTGTCATGCCGCATATCCAGCACCACATCGTCGATCGTTTCCGCGTCCATGATATCGGCGCGCTGTTCATAGATCACCTTGCGCTGGTCGTTCATCACGTCGTCGTATTCGACAACCTGCTTGCGGATATCATAATTGCGCGCCTCAACCTTCTTCTGCGCGGTCTCGATAGCTTTGGAAAGCCAGCGCGATCCGATCGCCTCGCCATCGGCCAGGTTCGAATTCATCATCTTGGCAAACAGCGTATCCGGCCCGAAGATGCGCAGCAGATCATCCTCGAGGCACAGATAAAACTTCGACAGGCCCGGGTCGCCCTGACGGCCCGAACGGCCGCGAAGCTGATTGTCGATGCGGCGGCTTTCGTGCCGTTCGGTGCCAATCACGCACAGCCCGCCGGCGGCAAGCACCTGCGCCTTCTCGGCCTCGATCTCGGCCTTGATCCGCTCGATCGTCGCATCGCGCTCCGGCCCTTCCGGCACATCGGCCAGTTCGTCTTCGGTGCGAAATTCCAGGTTGCCGCCCAGCTTGATGTCGGTGCCGCGCCCGGCCATGTTGGTGGCGATCGTCACCGCGCCCAGCCGCCCGGCCTGCGCAACGATGTGGGCTTCCATCTCGTGGAAGCGGGCGTTCAGCACGTTATGCTTGACGTCAAGCTGCTTGAGATAGTCGGACAGCAGTTCCGATTTCTCGATCGAAACCGTACCGACCAGCACCGGCTGCCCGGCGGCGGATTTCTCACCAATCAGCTTGGCGATCGCTTGGAACTTGTCAGCGGTGTTCTTGTAGAACTCGTCTTCCTCGTCAACGCGCTGAACCGGGACGTTGGTGGGAATGGTGACGACATTCATCTTGTAGATGTCGAAAAATTCCGGTGCCTCGGTCGCCGCCGTGCCGGTCATGCCGGACAGCTTGGGATACATCCGGAAATAGTTCTGGAAGGTGATCGATGCCATCGTCTGGTTTTCCGGCTCGATCGTGACGCCTTCCTTGGCCTCCACCGCCTGATGCAAGCCGTTTGACCAGCGCCGGCCATCCATCATCCGGCCGGTGAACTCATCGATGATCACAACCTTGCCGTCCTTGACGATGTAGTCGATGTCCCGCTTGAACATGACATTGGCCTTCAGGCCCTGGTCAAGGTGGTGAACCACCTGGGTATTTTCGACGTCATAAAGGTTCGAGCCGACCAGCAGGCCGGCGTTTTCCAGCAGCCGTTCGGCCCTTTCAACGCCGTCTTCGGTCAGGGTGATGTTCTTGGTCTTTTCATCGGCCTCGTAATCTTCCGGAACCAGCTGCTTCACAATCGCATCGACCGAGACATAGAGGTCGGTCTTGTCATCGGTGGGGCCGGAAATGATCAGCGGCGTGCGCGCTTCGTCGATCAGGATCGAATCGACCTCGTCAACAATTGCATAGTTGAATGGCCGGTGGACCATCTGGCTGCGCTCATGCTTCATGTTGTCGCGCAGATAGTCGAAGCCCAGCTCGTTGTTGGTGGCATAGGTAATGTCGGAATTGTAGGCTTCGCGGCGTTGCTCCTCGGTCAGGTTGGGCACGATCACGCCCACGGTCAGGCCCAGGAAGGTATAGATCTGCCCCATCCATTCGGCATCGCGGCGGGCAAGGTAATCGTTGACGGTAACAACGTGAACGCCCTTGCCCTCCAGCGCGTTGAGATAGACCGCCAGGGTTGCCACCAGCGTCTTGCCTTCACCGGTGCGCATTTCCGCGATTTCGCCGCGGTGAAGCACCATGCCGCCAATCATCTGCACGTCGAAATGGCGCATACCCAGCACCCGGGTCGATGCCTCTCGCACGGTGGCGAAGGCTTCGGGCAGGATGTCGTCCAGCGTCTTGCCATCGGCGAGCTGAGCGCGGAACTTGGTGGTCTGTGCGGCCAGTTCTTCATTGCTGAGCGCTTGCAGCGCCGGTTCATAAGCAGCGATCTGGCGCACGACCTTGTCGAGCGACTTGACGTAACGGTCATTGGATGAACCGAAAAGGGCCTTGGCGATGGAGCCGAGCATGGGCAATTCCTGCGATTACAAAGATATGGGAAAGGCCCGCGCTGGCATTCAGAGCCGCGCAGGCTGGATCAGACGGATGGCAGACGTGCGCTATTCAAAAGCGCGGTCAGCCCCGAAATAGACAGTGGGAATATACACCCGCGGACGCGGGGCGCGGGCTTTGCCGGCGGTTTTGCCGCGCGAGTCGACCAGCAAGGCCGGGCTGCTTCCCGGCACCGCCACCACCGCGCAAGCACGGCAGGTCAGGTCCAGGCTTTCGATCGCGCCAACTTCGGCGCTGCCCGCTCCGCCCATGCGTGCCTGCGCCGGGGCGACCGGCGCGACAAGGCCGGCGAGAAGCGCCAGCAGGGCAAGGACAAAACGGTTCATGCGCGCGGGATATAGTGCGGAGAGGTTAACGCGTCCAGTACGGCGTACATCACGCCCGCCAAAACGCCCGTGCGCCGCACCTGCTGATGCAGATGCGGCGCACATGGAACGTGCCGGGGCCGCGAGGCGGCGGCCCGCCGGCAGGAAACCGTCTTAGTTGACGGCGTCCTTCAGGCCCTTGCCGGCCTTGAACTTCGGCTGAGACGAAGCCTTGATCTTCATCGGTTCGCCGGTGCGCGGGTTGCGACCGGTGGAAGCCTTGCGCTTGGCAACCGAGAAGGTGCCGAAGCCAACGAGACGAACTTCATCGCCCTTCTTGAGCGCGCCGGAAATCGCGTCGAAGACGCCTTCGACAGCCTTGGTGGCATCGCTCTTCGACAGGCCGCTCGCATCCGCCACGGCGCTGATCAGATCGTTCTTGTTCATTCGGGAACCCCCTAAAATATGAATTGCAGTGGTTGTTGTTGATTCGCCTCGAAAGGTGGCGGGACTTGAACCGCTTTTTACCGGGGCTGTCAAAGCCAATCGGCGGAATTATCGCCCGAATATCCCCTATTTTCCGCCATTTTCGACGAATGGAGAGCTTGCAGGGGCCTGTCACTGCGATGGTGCAATGCAGCAAGCCGGATTCGCGCTCCGGTTGCGGCATTGCAGCATCATTGCGCCGAATCAGTGTGCGGTCGGTGCCGCGCCCTCGCCCGTACCGGCCATGGCTGCCGGCTGGCTTGCCAGATCGTCCGCTTCGCTCCATTCGATCGGTTCAAGCGGCCCGGCCAGCGCCAGTTCCAGCACCTGATCGACGTGGCTGACCGGGATGATTTCCAGCCCTTCGATCACATTGGCCGGGATTTCCGCCAGATCCTTGCGGTTCTCTTCAGGGATCAGCACGGTTTTGATTCCGCCGCGCAGCGCCGCGAGCAGCTTTTCCTTCAGCCCGCCAATCGCCAGCACCCGCCCGCGCAGCGTGACCTCGCCGGTCATCGCCACATCCTTGCGCACCGGAACGCCCGACAGGGTCGAAACGATCGAGGTGACCATGCCGACGCCCGCCGATGGCCCGTCCTTGGGCACCGCCCCTTCGGGCAAGTGGATGTGGATGTCCTTGCGCGCGATCAGGCTGGGCTTGATCCCGTAAGCCGGGCTGCGCGCCCGCACGAACGAGAAGGCAGCCTGAACGCTCTCGTTCATCACCTCGCCCAGCTTGCCGGTGGTCTTGACCCCGCCCTTGCCCGGCACCGTCACGCTTTCAATGGTCAGCAGTTCACCGCCAACCTCGGTCCAGGCCAAGCCGGTAACGGCGCCAACCTGATTGTCTTCCTCGGCAACGCCATAGCGGTACTTGCGCACCCCGGCGAAGTCGCCAAGGTTTTCCGGCGTTATCGTGACGCTGGTTTCCTTGCCTTCCAGGATATTGCGCAGGCTCTTGCGCGCCAGACGGGCAATCTCGCGCTCAAGCGTGCGCACCCCCGCCTCGCGCGTGTAATAGCGGATCAGGTCGCGCAGCGCCGCCGTGGTCAGAACGAACTCGCTCGCCTTCAGGCCGTGCGCCTCGATCTGCTTGGCGATCAGGTGACGTTCGGCAATTTCGACCTTCTCATCCTCGGTATAGCCCTCAAGCCGGATGATCTCCATCCGGTCGAGCAGCGGCTGCGGCAGGTTGAGGCTGTTGGCGGTGCAAACGAACATCACGTCGGACAGATCATAGTCCAGTTCCAGATAGTGATCCTGAAACTTGCTGTTCTGTTCCGGGTCCAGCACTTCAAGCAGTGCCGAGGCCGGATCGCCGCGGAAATCCTGGCCAAGCTTGTCGATCTCATCAAGCAGGAACAGCGGGTTGCTGGCCCCCGCTTTTTTGAGATTGGTGACGATCTTGCCCGGCAGCGAGCCGATGTAGGTGCGGCGGTGGCCGCGAATCTCGGCCTCGTCGCGCACCCCGCCCAGCGATTGACGCACGAATTCGCGCCCCGTCGCGCGGGCAATCGACTTGCCAAGGCTGGTCTTGCCCACGCCCGGAGGGCCGACGAGGCACAGGATCGGCCCCTTGAGCTTGTTGGTCCGCGCCTGCACCGCCAGATATTCGACGATCCGGTCCTTGACCTTGTCCAGCGCATAATGATCGGCATCAAGCACCGCCTGGGCCGCGCCGATATCCTTCTTCAGCTTGCTTTTCTTGCCCCACGGCAGGCCCAGCAGCACATCCAGATAGTTGCGGATGACAGTCGCCTCCGCACTCATCGGCTGCATCGCCTTCAGCTTCTTCAGCTCGGCATTGGCCTTGGTCCGGGCTTCCTTTGACAGCTTCAGCTTGTCGATTTTGGCCTGCAATTCGGCCACTTCGTTGGCCTCGCCGTCATCGCCGCCGCCCAGTTCGGACTGGATCGCCTTGAGCTGTTCGTTGAGGTAATATTCGCGCTGGGTCTTTTCCATCTGGCGCTTGACCCGGCCGCGGATCTTCCGCTCAACCTGCAGCACGCCCAGTTCGCCTTCCATGAAGGAATAGGCCACTTCCAGCCGCTTGAGCGGATCGCTTTCCGAAAGCAGCGTCTGCTTGTCGGAAACCTTGGCCTGAATATGCGCGGCAACCGCATCGGCCAGCGCGGCGGCATCGACGATTTCACCCAGATTCTCGCCCGCTTCGGCTGGGAGCTTCTTGTTGAGCTTGGCATATTCGCCAAACGTCTCAACCACCGAACGCATCATCGCGGCAACCTCGGTTCCGGCCACGGATACCGTTTCGACCGCATCAATCTGCGCCACGACAAGATCGCCGCCAGCACTGCTTTCGATCCGCAGGTCAGTCAACGTGGCGCGCTGCTTCGCCTCTACCAGAACGCGGACTGTGCCATCGGGCAGCTTGAGGAGTTGCAGCACCGTGGCGACCACGCCGACGTCATAAAGATCCTCTTCCTCAGGATCGTCGCAGCCCGGATCAAGCTGGGCCAGCAGGAAGATATCCTTGTCATCGGGCGAAGCCATGGCGGCTTCCAACGCCGCGACTGACTTTTCGCGGCCGACAAACAGCGGCACCACCATGCCAGGAAAAACAACAATGTCGCGCAGGGGCAACAGCGGCAGAAGCTTTGTCATGCAATGTCCATTCATGTCCGGCGCCCCTTGGCGCCATGCCCGGTCAGACGGGCTTTGAAACGGGATATGGGGTCGGCAGTCACGCCGCGCAATGGCGCGCGGACGCTAGACTGTGGAATGACGCGGCGTCATTGCGCGCGGAGCATAAGGGCCGCTTGCCAAACCCGGCCCACCCGCTACCCATGTGAGCCATAGCACCGATACAAGGACCACCATGCGCTCCGCCATCATTGCCACGCTTGCCGCCCTCACCCTTGCGGCACCCGCCCTGGCCCAGCCCACGGTGATCACCGCCGATCGCTATCTTGACGTCGCCAGCGGGCGCTATGTCGATCATCCCGCGATCTTCGTCGGTGATGACGGACGGATCACCTCGATTGCGGACGCACGCACCGTGCGCTGGACAGCCGATACGGTCCATATCGATCTGGGCGGAAAGACCCTGGTGCCCGGATTGATCGATATGCACGTTCATCTGGACAGCCCTGCCGATATCGGCGGCTATCGCGGGCTGGAATTTACCGACAGTTTCTTCGCGATGACCGCGGTGGCAAACGGACGCGCCATGCTGGATGCGGGCTTTACCACGGTGCGCAATGTCGGATCGACCAACTGGGATGACATCGGTCTGAATCAGGCGATTGAAAACGGCTATGTCGCCGGCCCGCGGATAATCGGTGCCGGCTATACCCTTGGGGCAACCGGCAGCCATTGTGACATCACCGGTTTTCCGCCCAGCATGGACAAGGGCCACAAGGCCGAAGGCGTTGCCGATTCGCCGGACGAATTCCGCTATCAGGTGCGCCGGCAGAAGAAATACGGCGCGCAGATCATCAAGATCTGCGCCACTGGCGGGGTATTCTCGCACGGGGACGAGCCCGGCCAGCAGCAATTGACCGCCGCTGAACTGGAAGCGATCGCCGATGAAGCGCACATGGCCGGGCTGCGCGTGGCCGCCCATGCCCACGGTGCGGCGGGAATCAAGGCGGCGATCCGCGCTGGAATCGACACGATCGAGCACGCCAGCCTGGTCGATGATGAAGGGATCAAGCTGGCCCTTGCCCGCAAGCAACCGGTGTGGTTCGCGATGGACATCTACAACACCGATTACACCCAGGCCGAAGGCAAGAAGAACGGTACGCTGGAAGACAACCTGCGCAAGGACCGCGAAATCGGCCAGATCCAGCGCGACAATTTTCGCAAGGCGTTCAAGGCCGGGGTGCGGATGATTTTCGGCTCGGACGCGGGGGTGATGCCGCATGGCCAGGTTGGAAAGCAATTCGCGGTGATGGTGCAATACGGGATGACCCCGCTCGACGCGATCCGCGCCGCCACGCTCAACGCGGCGCAGGCTTTGGGGCGCGAAGGTGATGTGGGCCAGATCGCCGCGGGGCGCTATGCCGACATGGTTGCGGTTGACGGCGATCCGCTGGCCGATGTGCGCCTGCTTGAACACGTCAGCGGGGTGATCAAGGGCGGCAAACGAATCGAACCGGCACGCTGACCAATGCGCATCGCGATTGTTTTCTCGGCCCTGGCCTTCGCCGTGCCCGCTGCGGCTGGTCCTCCGTTCCTGACCGACGACCCGGTGCCGACCGACACCGGCCACTGGGAAATCTATGGCCCCTTCGCCGATATCGAAGGCAGGGGTGGGGACTATGCCGGATCGACCGGGGCAGAGATCAACTATGGTGCAGCGGCGGGCGTGCAGATCACTGTCGGCCTGCCGATCGCCTATGCTCACGATGCCAGCGGCGGGAAAGCCGCCGGCGGCGACTTTGAACTGTCCGTCAAATACCGCGTGTTCGAAGATGCCGGGACCGGCTTGTCAGTGGCGATCTTTCCGGGCCTGACCGTGCCGACCGCGGGCAAGGCGCTGGGCGCGGGGCGGGTAACGGCGCTGCTTCCGGTCTGGGCGCAGAAGGATTTCGGCCCGTGGTCGCTGTTTGGCGGGGGCGGTTATGCAATCAACCCTGGCCCCGGAAACCGTGACTACTGGACCGGCGGCCTTGCCCTGTCGCGCCAGTTCGGCCAGCGCGTGCTGGTGGGGATAGAGGCCGATCGGCAGGGGCCGGACGCGATTGGCGCTGGCGGCAAAACCAGCCTGGGGATCGGCACGATCATCAGCCTGGGCAAACCGTTCCGCCTGCTTGCCTCTGGCGGGCCGACCTTTGAAGACGGGGCTGGCCGCGCCGGATATCATGGTTATATCGCCCTGGGGCTCGATCTTTAGGAGACGCGCGTGACGCAAGACCAGACGATGAAGGCCTTGTCCAAGGTTCCGGCGGTTACGCTGGGGTTCTGGATCATCAAGATCCTGGCGACCACCCTGGGCGAAACCGGCGGCGATGCGTTGTCGATGACCTATAAGCTCGGTTATCTGGCCAGCAGCGCCATTTTCATTGTCCCGCTGATCGTGCTGGTCATCGCCCAGATCCGCGCCCGCGCGTTCCATCCCGCGCTCTATTGGGCAACGATCATCGCATCGACCACGGCCGGAACCACCATGGCGGATTTTTCCACCCGATCACTGGGGATCGGTTATCCGGGCGGGTCGCTGTTGCTGTTCGGCGCGGTTCTGGCCTGCCTGCTCGCCTGGCATCGCAGCCTTGGCAGCATTGATGTCAACACCATCACCACCCCGCGCGCAGAGGGGTTCTATTGGTTGACCATCACCTTTTCCCAAACGTTGGGTACGGCGCTGGGTGATTGGCTGGCGGCATCGCCAACGGAAAATCCCGCCGGCATCGGCCTGGGCTATCTGGGCGGCGCGCTGGTGTTTGGCACAGCATTGGCAATCATCTGGCTGCTTTATGCCCGCACCGGCGTCAGCCGGGTCACCCTGTTCTGGGCCGCGTTCATCCTGACCCGCCCGTTGGGGGCCACCGTGGGCGATTTTCTGGACAAGCCGCTTGATCACGGCGGACTGGCGCTCAGCCGCCCGCTTGCCTCGCTGGTGCTGGCCGCGCTGATCGCCGTGCTGATCTGGCTGCTTCCCCAGCGCGCGGGGGAACATCCGGGGGCAAAAGCCTGAACCGGATTTCCGGCGGGGCTTACATCCCCGGCAGCTTGAACCCCGGCGGCAGGCCCATACCCTGCTGCATCGCCGCCATTTCGCGGCCGGCCACCTCGTCCGCCTTTGCGCGGGCATCGTTGAATGCGGCGGCAACCAGATCTTCGACTATGCCCTTTTCCTCTGGCTTCAGCAGGCTTTCGTCGATCGTCACCCCGATGATCCGGCCCTTGGCTGAACAGCGGATCGAAACCAGGCCTCCGCCCGATTTGCCCTCAACCTCGATCCCGTCCAGCTTTGCCTGGCTTTCGTCCATCTGCTTCTGGATGGTCTCTGCCGCTTGCTGAGCCGCCTTGATCATCTCTTCCATCGACTTCACGCTATCTGCTCCACTTATTGCCGCCCTGCGCAACGCGCGCTTCGGGGGTCTCCTCAACAATCTGCGCTTCGGGAAAGGCCGCGAAAGCCGCCTCGACCAGGGGGTGACGCATCAGCGCCTCCCGCTCGGCAGCCTTGGCTGCTTCGGCAACCTCGCGCAGGGTCGGCTCGCCTTCCCCCTCGCCGCGCGTCACCTGCCACCGCTCCCCAGTGGCGCGCAGCAAGGCATCGCGCACCTCTGTAGTGGGATCGCCCGAATAGCCCGGGGCAAGCGCGAACATCAGTTCGCCCGGCTTCAATATGATCACCCGCAGCCAATCACGCATCACCTGCGCCAGCCGCAGCTGGCCGGATTGGTCAACCACATCGATCAACCCGCGCCATGCTTGCCCGGTCGGCGCGGGCTGAACCGCACTCGCGCCAGCAGAAACGGCCGCGCCCGTGCTTGCCGCCATGCCGGCTGCAACGCCGGTCGCGGCAAGTTCCTCAAGCCTTCTTGCCAGAGCGCCCGGATCGGGCACATCGCTGGCGTGCAGCACGCGCAGCAGTGCCATCTTGGCCGCGATCAGCGGATCTGGGGCCGCGCGCACCTCGTCATGCCCCTTCAGCAACAGCTGCCACAACCGGTGAAGCTGCCCGGCACTCAACCGTCCGGCCCATTCGTCCAACGCGGTCCGTTCCTCGGCTGAAACGGTTTGCGCCGCGCCCTGGCCAAGCTGAGCCACGGTTATCCGGTGCGTCAGCTCCATCGCCGATCGCAGCAGCGCCAGCGGTTCAACCCCCAATGCGAACTGGTGATCGACTGCTTCAAGCAGTTCCGCTCCGTTCCCGCCGATCATCGCCGCAAACAGCCGGCGCTGCGCGGTCTTGTCGGCAAGGCCCAGCATATCCTGCACCTGCCGTGCGGAAACCGTGCCGTCCTCACCCATGTCGGCATGAGCGATCGCCTGATCGAGGATCGACAAACCATCGCGCACCGATCCTTCGGCTGCCGCCGCGATCATCGCCAGGGCCTCATCTTCCGCGGTCACGCCTTCGGCCTGACAGACCCGGGCGAAGTGATTGGCCAGAACCGGTGTCTGGATGCGGCGCAGGTCAAACCGTTGACAGCGGCTCAGCACCGTAACCGGCAGCTTGTCCACCTCGGTAGTGGCGAACAGGAATTTTACGTGCGGCGGCGGTTCCTCAAGGGTTTTGAGCAAGGCGTTGAAGGCATTGCGGCTGAGCATATGGACTTCATCGATGATGTAGATTTTGTAGCGCGCCGAAACGGCGGCATAACGCACCGCCTCGATAATCTCGCGCACGTCGTCAACGCCGGTGTGGCTGGCGGCGTCCATCTCTATCACATCGATATGGCGGCCTTCGGCAATGGCCACGCATGGTTCGCATTGCCCGCACGGATCAATCGTCGGCCCGCCCTGTCCATCGGGGCCAATGCAATTGAGCGCCTTGGCGATCAGCCGCGCGGTGCTGGTCTTGCCCACCCCGCGCACCCCGGTCATCAGGAAGGCATGGGCCAGCCGGTCACGCCGGATCGCGTTGCCCAGCGTCTGGACCATCGCGTCCTGCCCGATCAGCTCGCTGAAGGTTTGCGGGCGGTATTTGCGGGCAAGTACGCGGTAAGGCTGCGCAGGGGTGCTGACGGGCTGTGCCGTTGCTTGCGCCGGCGAAGACGCAGCAGGCTCTGGCGATCCAAACATGGACTCTTGCCCAGCCGCCTCCAGCTCCTCCGCAGAGGGGGCGTCGTCGTCCAGCTCAGGCTCGTCGCCGAAGATTTCAGGGGAATCGGGCATCATCACAACGATTAGGCGGAGGCGACCGAATTGTCGAAGGGATTAGCGCTGAAAATAGGAGTCGGCCGACCCGCCGCAACCCGTTGTGGCTGCTTCCTTCCGGACCTGACCAAGTTGGCGGGCGCAAACGTCCGACCGACTCCCGGCGGCGCATATGGCCGCGCTGTCGCGTTTAAGCAAGCCTGCGCCGATCAGATCGATTATATGTCCGAGTTGACGCGCCCTTGGTGCGTCAAGTGCGACCCCGAACGGGAAAAAGTAGAAGCGGGCGCGGGCCACGCCTTACCGTGCGACCCCCGAGGCGTTTCCCGCCCCGCTTCTGCGACCATCCAGAAAAGCGAATCAGCGAAAATTGTCGGCGTAAGCCTGCAATTTCAACCGGCGCGGCGGAACGGCATGAACCTCTGCCGCGATACCGAATTTCGCGGCATAGGCCTGCGCATCTTCCTGCGACGCGAACTTGAGCTGCACCTGGCTTTGCGAATCGCCCGAACCGGTCCAGCCCATCAGCGGATCGGCGGTGCGCGCCTCTGCCGGGGCAAAATCAAGAATCCAGTCCCCCAGCCGGGCCTTGCCGGACTGCATGGCGTTCTTCGGGCGCTGATAGATGCGAGCAGACATGGCAGCCCTTTCGGCGAAATTCACGAGGCAATCAAGCCCCGCCGATTGGCGGGCTATTTTCGTTCGAAAGCGTTTTTGGTCTTCAGGCTCGGCACCTCGGCCCACGGCTGATCGGGCCAGCGATGTTTGGGATAGCGCCCCTTCATCTCGCGCTGGACATCCTTCCACGATCCCCGCCAGAAACCGGGCAGATCGCGGGTGGTCTGCAGCGGTTTTCCGCCGGGATCGGTCAGCTTGAGCAGCAACGGCTGCTGCGCCTGACCGAATGTGGGGTGCCTGTCCAGCCCGAACAGCGCCTGCACCCTGATCTCCACTGAAGGGCCGCCGGGATCGTCATAGTCAATCGGCGGAGCAGAACCGACCGGGCTGATGAATTGCGCCGGGGCAAGCCGTTCAAGCTGCTGCTGCGCCGCATAGTCCAGCCGGACGCGCAGTGCTTCATGCAATTTGCCCGGATCGATCTGGCTGAAGCGCCGCTGCAGATGCGGTCCCAGCCAGTCCTCCGCATCGGCAAGCAGCGCGGCGTCGGACACTGCATCGATCCCGGCGAACCGGGCGCGGCGCAGCAGCGACTCGCTCGCCCGGGACAGGGGCAACAGCGACAGTCCCTCCTTGCGCAGCCGCGCCAGCAGAAATGCAGTCAGCGCCGCTGCATCGGGGTTCGGATCGGGGCCGCGCGCGATGGTGATTGCCCCCATTCCGGTTTCGAGCAGAGCCTCTGCCCTCCCTTCTCCGTCAATCCAGCGCAGCACGGTGCGCCGTTCGATCCGGTGGGAAAGCCAGTGCAGCACCTCGCCCTCGTCCAGCGCAATTGCCCCGGTGATCCGCGCGCCCTTTGCCTCACCCTGGGCCTCCCCAACCGCAAGCCATTCAGCGCGCGCCAGCGGAGAGGCGGGGTCAAGCCGCAGCCCGCGGCCGCCAACGGCAAGCCAATGCTCACCCGAAGAATCGCGGCGGCGGGCCAGGTTATGCGGAAAAGCCTCTGCAAGCAGGATTCCGGGCGGCGGTGCGGCTGGCGCAACGGCCCACTCAACCGGGGCAAGGTTGCGTGCCGTCCTGGCCCAGCGTCCCGCCAGGGTGCGCGATGCCTCGGCCCGGCCCGATCGGTCCCCCTCCCAGCGTTGCAGCCGCGCGGCAATGTCATCTCCGCGCCCGCCCAGCCCGCGTTCCTGCAACAGCAGTGCCAGCTTTGCGGCAACATCGACCGCGCCATGCTGCGCAGCATAAAGCATCATATGGGCCAAGGCTGGGGCCATGGGCAGACTGGCCATGCTGCGGCCATGCTGCGTGATCCGGCCTGCAGCATCGATTGCGGTAAGTGATTGTAATGATTGATCCGCCGCAGCCAGTGCCGCAGCGGGTGGCGGATCAAGCCATGGCAATGCTGCGGGCTCCGCCGCACCCCACTGCGCCAGACTGAGGCGCAGCGGCGCAAGGTCTGCCGTCAGCATCTCTGGCGGATCGAACGCGGGCCTGCCGGGATGCCCCGCCTCTTCCCACAGGCGATAGGCGGTGCCCGGCCCCTGCCGAGCTGCGCGCCCTGCGCGCTGCGCCGCCGCCGCCTGCGATGCGCGATGCGTGACCAACCGGGTGACGCCGGCGGCCTTGTCATATTCGGCCCGGCGCGACAGCCCGGCATCGACCACCACCGACACTCCATCCAGCGTCAGCGATGTTTCGGCAATCGCCGTTGCCAGCACGATCCGGCGGCGTCCCTGCGGATCGCGGCGGATTGCCGCGCGCTGCGCCGCCGGATCGCACTGACCATGCAGCGGCAGAACAACGGCATCGGGAAGGCGCTGGACCAACCGTTCACGGGTGCGCTCGATTTCGCCCACGCCGGGAAGAAAGGCCAGAATATCGCCAGCCTCCTCTCGCCAGGCGGTCAGCACCGCGGTCGCCATGGCTTCATCGATCCGCACTTCGGGGCGGGCACCAAGCCAGCGAACCGTCAGCGGCCAGGCCTTGCCCGCGCTTTCTATTACCGGTGCGTCATCAAGCAGGGCGGCAAAGCGCGAACCATCGATCGTCGCGCTCATCACCACCAATCGCAGGTCGGGGCGCAGCACCTGCTGGCTTTCGATCGCAAGGGCCAGGCCCAGATCCGAATCGAGATGCCGTTCGTGCGCTTCATCGAACAGCACCGCCGAAACGCCGGTCAGCTCGGGATCTTCCAGGATTGTCGCGACAAAGATAGCCTCGGTCATCACCAGAACCCGGGTCCGGGCCGACCGCTTGCTGTCAAGCCGGGTCAGGTAACCCACGGTTTCTCCCGCGGCCTCGCCCAGCAGTTCGGCCATCCGCTCCGCTGCGGCGCGCGCCGCAACCCGGCGGGGCGACAGGATGATGACCTTGCCGCTGCACCAGTCCTGATCAAGCAGCGCCGGGGCGACCGCCGTGGTTTTTCCCGCTCCCGGCGGGGCAATCAGCACGGCCCCGCTGCCGCGCCGCAGCGCGGTCAGCAGGTCAGGCAAAACGGCATGGATCGGCAGGGCGCTCACGCCGCGCGCCTTACCGCACGATCACCCCATCGGGTACATGATTTCGCGGCTTACCTTGTCGATCGCCTTCATCACCTCGTCGCTCAGCACCAGATCGGCGGCGGCCAGAATTTCGACAAGCTGATCGAACCCGCTTACCCCAACGATGGTTGAAGCGACAAAATCGTGCTGCTTTGACCATGCCACAGCCAGCGTCACCGGGCTCATCCCCGCGTCCCGCGCGATCTCGATAAAGCGTGCGGTTGAGGCAAGCGACTTGTCGTTGACAAAGCGCCGCCCCATTGCCGCCTGCCGTCCTTCCATGGCCAGATAGCGGGAAAAACGCGCGCCATCAGGCGTGGCACCACCCTGATACTTGCCGGAAAGCACCCCGCCGCCAATCGGCGAATAGGGGATCAGGCTGACGCCCTCCTGTCGGCAAACCTGAGCCAGTTCATCCTCGAACCGGCGGTTGTTAAGGCTGAAATTGTTCTGGATCGTCTGATACCGCGCCACGCCCAGCCGTTCAGAGGCAGACAGGCTTTTCATCAGGCCCCAGCTCGTTTCGTTGGAACAGCCCAGGATGCGGACCTTGCCGGCGCGGACCAGCTCGTCCAGCACTTCCATGGTTTCCTCATAGGGATTGTCATGGTCGGGCCAATGGGTCTGATACAGATCGATGTAATCGGTCTGCAGGCGCTTCAGGCTGGCCTCAACCGCGGTGATGATATTGTGGCGGTCCAGCGCGGTCATGCCCGAGCGCAAGGGAGAGCGGAACCAGACGTGGCTGGGGCCGGATACCTTGGTGGCCAGGATAATCGCATCGCGCGGCTTGGTCTTCATCCACCGGCCGACAATCTCTTCAGTCCGCCCCACCCATTTGATGTCGGGCGGCACCGGATACCCTTCTGCCGTGTCGTAAAAATCGATCCCGGCATCGAAGCTGGCATCCAGAACCCGGAACGCCTCCGCCTCGTCCACCTGACTGCCGAAAGTCATTGTCCCCATGCAGATGTCGGAAACAACAATGGCTGATTTGCCCAGACGGCGGTGCTGCATGGGTACAGTCTCCTGAATTGAAATCGTTGCGCTTCGCAACTTGAGTGGCGGCTTGCCGCCGCGCGGTCAAGCGCCGATGAAGGCAAGGGAATTTCTGTCCTTAAACCGGGCCAAGCGGTTCATAGATTTTGGGGACTGACGCGAGTGTGATCGGATCGCCCAGTCGCACCCTGCCCCCGGCCACGACCACCGCCATGATTCCGGCCTTGCGAACCAGGCTGCCGTCGGCCGCCTTGCCCAAGGTGGCGGCCATCAGTCCCGGGGCCAGTCCGTCAATCTGTTTGCACGGATTGCGCAGCCCGGTGACCTCGATCAGCGCCTCGTGCCCCAGCCTCAGCCGGGTGCCGCGAGCCAGACCGAGAAGGTCGATCCCCCGCGTGGTCACGTTCTCTCCCAGTTCGGCCGGGCCAACGGTGAAACCCGCGCCAGCCAGTTCATCGAAAAGTTCCGCGTGGATCAGGTGAACCTGACGCAGGTTTGGCGCGGCGGGATTTTTGGCCACGCGCGACCGGTGCTGAACCAGCGTTCCGGCGTGGGCATCGCCCTCCACACCGATCCCGGCAATCAGCGTCAGTTCGCCGCGAATCCGTTTCGAAAAGCGGTGCCGATCATCGCACGCCAGGCCAACGATCCGGGGTTCCATCGCCAAAGGCTATGAAACCGTAGCGTCCCGCGCAAGCCCCTCGACAGCGCCAGATCGGTCTCATAGAAAAACCGGTCTTGACCGTGAATCTTTTCAAACAGGGGTTTCTGCCGATGACGCTTCCCGCACCATTTGATAACCTGCGCCTGCCTGTCATCGGATCGCCGCTCTTCATCATTTCCGGCCCGGATCTGGTGATCGCGCAGTGCAAGGCCGGAATCATCGGCAGCTTTCCCGCGCTTAACGCCCGGCCGTCCGGCGTGCTGGATGAATGGCTGCACCGCATTACAGAGGAACTGGCCGCGCACAACCGCGCCAATCCGGATCGCCCGGCCGCGCCCTTTGCGGTCAACCAGATCGTCCACAAGTCCAACAACCGGCTTGAGGAAGATATGGAAGTCTGCGCCAAATGGCAGGTGCCGATGGTGATCACCTCGCTTGGCGCGCGCGAGGATCTCAACAAGGCGGTTCACGGTTGGGGCGGGATCGTGCTGCACGATGTCATCAATGATCGTTTCGCGCACAAGGCGGTGGAAAAGGGAGCTGATGGCCTGATCCCGGTTGCCGCCGGTGCGGGCGGCCATGCCGGTGTGCTGTCCCCCTTCGCGCTGATGCAGGAAATCCGCCAGTGGTTCGACGGGCTGATCGCCCTGTCCGGCGCGATCGCCTGCGGACGTTCCATCCTGGCCGCGCAGGCAATGGGGGCGGATTTTGCCTATATCGGCTCGCCCTGGATCGCGACGGCGGAGGCCAATGCCGTTCAGGCCTACAAGGACGCAATCGTTGCCGGCCGGTCTGACGATATCGTTTATTCCAACCTGTTCACCGGGGTTCACGGCAATTACCTGCGCCCGTCGATCATCGCGGCGGGGATGGATCCGGATAACCTGCCGGTCAGCGACCCCAGCGCGATGAATTTCGGATCGGGCGGCAATACCGACGCCAAAGCGTGGAAAGACATCTGGGGTTCAGGCCAGGGGATTGGCGCGGTTAACGCGGTTGAAACAGTGGGTGACCGGGTTGACCGGCTTGAGGCCGAATATGATCAGGCCCGCCGCGAGCTGGCAATCAAGGCGCAAATGACGCTGGCCTGAAACTGCCGACGCTCCGTTTGGTCAACCAGGCTCGGTGGCCGGCCACAACGATTCGGCCATTGCATCCAGATCGGTGAAATCCACGCCGGCCCCCAGCGGATCGCGCCGGTTAAGGCGGATGCGCCGTTCCTGATTGAGCAGGCGGCGGCGCAATGCGCGTTGCAGCAGGCGGAGCCGTTCCAGCGCTTCGCGCAATGCCAGTTCCGGATCACGATGGCGCGATCCGGCCCAGCCGCGCTCAATCTGACCGAACCGCTCCATCACGATTTCGTTGTAACGGCGATGCGGACCGCGATGCAGCGGCAGCCCCACCCGCACCGCCGCACCATCATTGGCCGGCAGCAGCAAGCCATTGTGGCGAAAATCGTCAAAGCACAGACGATCGTGCCCCAGTGCAGCAAACAGGGGGATGAATGCACGCTGGCTCAACATTTGCCGGGGCAAGATATGGTGCCGTTGCAAGCCGCTGTCATAGCCCGGACCGCCGGGCCGGTTGACCGCACGGAAACTGATCCGTTGCCGCATGACAAGGCCGGGGTCCATCCCGACACAGCCAGGATCATTCAATCCGGTTGCCCCCGAAACGATGCTGCGCTCACTCGCCGTCCCGGCGCACGATTACGTGCAGGTAATGGCTGTCTCGCGTTGGTGTGGCCAGCAACAGCTCGCCATCAGGGCCGATGAATTCCTGCGGTCGGGTCAGGGCACCTCCGCCAATCAGTTCATGGATCAACCGCACGGAAATGCGGGCCACAGCCCCTGCAGACAGTGCCTGTTGCGGTTCAAACCGAAGTTCCTGTCCGATCAGCAGCCCAAGCCCACGCGAAACCATTGCCCCATCGCCTTCGCGGCGCAGCGAGGTAAGGCCGAGCGCCGGGAAGGCGCCACCGCTCAGCCAATCGCCGATCACGCGGCGGAAATAGGCCGGCTCCATCCAGCTTCCCGCTGGCCACCAATAGGCTGCCACTACCCCGTCCAGCGCAGCAAGACGCGACGCCACCCCAACCATTACCCGGACAACCGGCAGCAAACCGCGCCCTGCCGCGATGTGAGGTCCGGGCTGAAGGGTGGTCGCCTCTCCCGGTGGAATTGCGTCCAGGCCCAGTAGCGCGCCCGGCGGCGGAATCGTCTGTGCTTCCCCTGGGATCAATCCGTGACAGTCAAAGGTCAGGCCCGACGCAAGCAGTTCCAGCCAGCCCTCAGCAGGGTCGGGGCGGTGACTTATCGCAAACCCCCCTGCAATTGCGCGACCTTTTCCCGCAGCGATGACCTTTTCCGCGTCGGGCCGGCTTCCCGCCGCGAAGATCAGCGAAAGCATCGCCCCCTCCGAACTGTCGCCCGCGTTTGTGATAAATCCCCCACCGTCCGGAAAGAACGAATTGGACATCTGTGGCACTATTTCGCCGGACTAGTCTAGTGCCGACCGAAGTGTTTGTTCTGTTTCGGATTCATCTTCACGGCGGTTCAGAACAGGCCCAAATCCAGGCCCTCCGCAAACGCCGCACCCAAATCGCCGCAGCGATCAAGCTCGCCTGCCGGCACGGTTTTGGGTGCCAGTATCTGCTCGGGAAGCTGCGCTCCCATATTGACGATCAGCGGCGGAGCAATCCGGCGCAGCCGCCAGCCGGTAACGATCCTGTCAATCTGCGCCTCGGCCCCGCGTCCATCCGATCCGGCGGCGATGGCCGTGGCATAGGGACGCCCCTCGATCTGCCCCAACAAAGGGTAATAGCACCGATCGAACATCTCTTTCATCGTCCCGCTCATCGTTGCCAGATTTTCCGGGCAGACAAACAGGTACCCGCGCGCATCAATCATTCGTTCGGGGCAGACCTGTTCCGCCGGCACCAAGCACGCCCGCCCCGCACCGGCGCCAGCGAATGCGGCCTCTGCCATGGCGCGGGCGGCACCGGTCCGGCTGTGCCAGATGATCAACAGCATGATGACGACTCTCCTGGCCCTGCGCCTGCCATGAACCGGCGCAGGGCAATGTCAATCCGTCCGGCCGATGTGCATACCAGCCGCGCGGGCCTATGCCCCGCGCTCCGGATCGGTTAGCGCAAACCCCATGAGCGCGCCCGCAACATCCATCCTGGGAATTGACCGTTCGCTATCCGGACGTTTGTGGCGCTGGCGGGGCGGCAACATGAATATGGGCGGCGGGGCAACGCTCGATCATGATCTGGTCACCCAGTTGCTTTTGTCGCGCGGCGTTGCCCCCGATGATGTCGAGCGGCACCGCAATCCGTCGCTGCGCGCCTTTCTGCCCGATCCATCGACCTTTCGCGATATGGACATCGCGGCGGAACGCATCGCCCAGGCGGTGATGACCGGCGAGCGCGTGACGGTATATGGCGATTATGACGTGGACGGCGCAACCAGCGCCGCGCTGCTGGTGCTGCTGCTGCGCAATCTGGGGCACGAGGCGGGATATTACATCCCTGACCGGTTGCTCGAAGGTTATGGACCATCGGGCGAAGCGCTGGTCCGCCTGGGGCAAGAGGGTAGCAGCCTGATCGTCACTGTTGATTGCGGGGCCATGGCGCATCAGGCGCTGGCGATGGCGCATCAGGCCGGGGTCGACGTGATCGTGGTTGATCATCACAAATGCGCGGCGGAGCTGCCCCGCGCCGTTGCTCTCGTCAATCCCAACCGGCTGGATGAAACCGACGAGGGGGCACGGCACGGGCATCTTGCTGCGGTAGGCGTTGCCTTCCTGCTGGCAATCGCCACGGTCCGCACCCTGCGCCAGCACGGCCATTTCCAGTCCCGCTCCGAACCGGACCTGTTCGCCCTGCTCGATCTGGTTGCGCTTGGCACCGTGGCAGACGTGGCGGCGCTGCACGGGCTCAACCGCGCGCTGGTTGCTCAGGGCCTGAAGGTCATGGGCCGGCGAGAGAATGTCGGCATGGCGGCGCTGATTGATGCCAGCCGGCTGTCGCGCGCGCCAACCTGCAGCGATCTGGGCTTCGCGCTTGGCCCGCGCATCAATGCCGGTGGGCGGGTTGGCGAATCGACCCTGGGGGTGCGGCTGCTGACCACGACCGACCCTGATGAGGCCCGCGCCATCGCCGCCCAGCTTTCCGCGCTTAACGAGGAGCGCCGGGCAATCGAGGCTGCGGTCCAGGAAGCGGCTGAGGCGCAGGTCGATGCCCAGCACAACCGCGCCGTACTGGTCCTGGCCGGGCGCGGCTGGCACCCCGGCGTGATCGGTATCGTCGCCGGGCGGATCAAGGAAAAGACCGGGAAGCCAACTCTTGTGATCGCGCTGGATGCCGATGAGGCGGGCAATGGCAAGGGATCGGGCCGGTCGATTTCCGGTGTCGATCTGGGCGCGGCGATCATCGCAGCGCGCGAACAGGGCCTGCTGGTTGCGGGCGGCGGCCACGCCATGGCTGCCGGGCTGACGGTTCAGCCTGATCAGCTTGGCGCGCTGGGCGATTGGCTTGACGAGCGGCTTTCCGGCGCGGTTACCGCGGCCATGGCCAACCAGGCGCTGCTGCTCGATCTGGCGCTGGCGCCGGGCGGGCTGGCCCCCGCGCTGGTGGAAACGCTTGAAAGCGCAGGCCCCTTTGGCGTGGGCTGGCCCGGCCCCCGCATCGCGGTCGGGCCGGTGCATCCGGTCAAGGTTGATCTTGTCGGCACCGATCACGTCCGGCTGATCGCCCGGGGAGAGGACGGGGCCAGTTTCAAGGCGATCGCCTTTCGCAGCGCGCATACGGATCTGGGCCAGGCCCTGCTCCATGCCTCCAGCGGTCGGCGGCTGTGGCTGGCCGGCCGCGCCCGGATCGACGATTGGGCCAGCCGTCCCCAAGCGGAACTTCATCTGGAAGACGCCGCCTTCATCGATTGAATCATTCTTGCCGGGGGGCTTGACCCCCTTGCCGCCCTTCCCTAAAGGCGCGGCCTGCCCACCGCGCAGCCGGTGTGGCCCCTTCGTCTAGCGGTCTAGGACGCGGCCCTTTCACGGCTGAAACACGGGTTCGATTCCCGTAGGGGTCACCAACCGGCGCATCATGCGCCAACAGGCACGCGGCCCCTTCGTCTAGCGGTCAGGACGCGGCCCTCTCACGGCTGAAACACGGGTTCGATTCCCGTAGGGGTCACCAAAATCCTCTCCCAGAGGGTTCCAGATGATGCCATAACTGGCTGATTTCTGCGGTTTTCTTGTGGTATAGGTATCCCATGCGGAGCGGCTTCGTGCCACCGGATACCACCATCCTGATGGTATATCTGATGGTAGCGCGGTCCTCCCCTTGCCGGAGATACCATCATGGCGCTTACCGCTGTCGCGATCAAAAATGCCAAGGGCCGCGAAAAGCCCTACAAACTCACCGATAGTGACGGGCTGTTCCTCTATGTCACCCCCAATGGCGGTCGCTACTGGCGGATGAACTATCGCTACCTTGGCAAGCAGAAGACGCTGGCGTTCGGGGTCTATCCCGACACCGGCCTTGCCGAAGCCCGCGAGCAGCGCGACGCGGCCCGCAAGGTTCTGGCGCGCGGCGATGATCCCGCCGAACAGATCAAGCTGGAAAAGGTTGCGGCGGCTGTCGCGGCGTCCAACAGCTTCAAGGCGGTAGCCGACGAATGGCTTGTGAAGGTCGAGCGTGAGGGTCGCTCCGGCGTCACCATGAAGAAGCTCCGCTGGCTGCTGGACTTCATCAACGAATCCATCGGCAAGCGCCCCGTCGCCTCCATCTCCGCGCAGGAACTGTTGGTGATGCTCCGCAAGATGGAGGGTAAGGGCCGCTACGAGACGGCCAAGCGCCTACGCAGCACATGCAGCCAGATATTCCGCTACGCCATCGCCACGGCTCGGGCCGAGCGCGATGTCGCCGCCGATCTTTGCGGCGCGCTCATCGCGCCCCAGCCCGTCCATCGCGCCGCGATCACGAACGCTAACGAGGCGGGCGGCCTACTGCGCGCCATCGAGGCGTTCGAGGGTTTTGCCAACACCAAAGCAGCGTTGCGCTTGCTCCCGCATGTGTTCGTGCGTCCGGGCGAACTGCGCTATGCTGAATGGGCCGACTTCGATTTCGACGAGGCGCTTTGGACCATCCCGAAGCACAAGACTAAGATGCGCCGCGCCCACAGTATCCCACTGTCCGCCCAGGCGCTCGCCATCCTCAAGACCATCGAGCATGACGCGGGCTACAGCTCCTATCTGTTTCCGTCGTTACGTTCTGTGGATCGGCCCATGTCGGAGAACACCATCAACGCGGCGCTGCGGCGCATGGGCTTCGCCCAGGACGAGATGACCGGCCACGGCTTCCGGGCGATGGCGGCGACGCTCCTGAACGAAATGGGCCTATGGCATCCTGACGCGATCGAACGGCAACTTGCCCATTGCGACAACAACGCCGTGCGCCGTGCCTACACGCGGGGCGAATATTGGGACGAGCGCGTGCGGATGATGCAGCACTGGTCCGACCATCTCGACTTCCTGCGTGATGGCGCGAAAGTCATAAAGGGCGATTTCAAGAAGGCAAAAGCCGGGGAGTAACCCGGCTTTCCCTCATTCGGCGCGATCTTCGCGGTAACGCAGGGGATCGGCTATCCAGCGATTGACGGCGGATTCGTACCAGCCGGTTCCGTGCGTGCTGATCGGCACCCGCCGGGGGAACGTGCCCTCTTTGATCTTGCGATACATGGTGGAGCGGGACAAGCCGGTGCGGGCGAGAACAGTTTTCAGGCGGATGATACGATCAGGGCAGTTCATGGGGACTTTCTTCCATTCCTTGGCTATCAATGGCTCCCCCTGAGCCGAGTTTTGGTGATTACAATTTTCCGCTCAAGTGCCTTTGCGAGGACATCCGGTGCCAATCGCAGCCACGGCAGTAAATACAGGCGGACGGCGGCAGACGGCTGTAAACGGATGCGGCTGGCGGTGCACGGCGACGTCGGGTAGCGCTTGGCGGAGCGCAATTTCACATTTCCGTCGCAACTGTGACGCGCACGTCACGTTGTTCGACACTATCGACGCAAAGTTGCGCTGCTGCTGATCAGATTGCGCGCCCGACTCGCGCACCATTGCAGACCTACCTTCCGATGGTCTGCCCGCTGAATGTCAGTTTGCCCCGCGCCATGCCAAAGGCGCAAGCCGCAGGCCATGTCAGTGCCGGTTTCGGTATATTACTGGCAGTTGCAGACTTTATTGCCCCTTGACATCCGCATCCCGCAAACCTTTTGAGAGGCGAAAATCCTGCTTCCGGCTCGCCCCTTCTTTGCTATTGGGCAAATGGGGGTGCCGATGCTGGCCGAACGCGATCAATTGCTCAGCGAAGTGTATGATGAACTGCGCGCGGCGGCCTCACGTATGCTGCACCGTGACGCACCCATGCTTACCTTGCAACCCACTGAACTGGTGAACGAAGCTGCACTGCGGATCATCAGGCTTGAGCAGATGAGTTGGAACGACCGCCAGCATTTCTTCGCCACCGGCGCACGGATCATGCGGCAAGCCATGATGGATGCAATCAAAAGCCGCAAGCGAGCCAAACGCCAGGCACCGAGTATCTTTTTTGAAGACGACCCCGGGAATAGCGGGGTCGATGTCGAGATGCTGGACGCGGCACTCTCAAAGCTGGAAACGATCTCACCCGAACTTGCAAGAATCGTTGAGATGCGGTTTTTCGTTGGTCTTAAACCTGACGAAATCGCTGTTGTGCTGGAAAGTTCAGAATCGACAATCAAACGGCGCTGGCAGACGGCGCGGCTATGGTTGGCCGACGAATTGGCTGATAATTAACTGCAGAGCCGGGTCGCTACTTTCGCAGCTTCGGGAACGTCCTTGGCGGCATCGCGCGCGCCGAGGTTTCCAGCGGCCCGGATCGCAGTCCATTGCCGAACAGCCTCCTGGGCCGCATTGCACGCTGCACGATGGCTTCCTGCACGGGCTAGCACTTCGGCATGGTTAGGCAGTGCGACTGCGAGGTCGCGATTTCGTTGCGGATCGTGGGGTACGCGCGCTAGTCGTTCGCGTCGCAGCGCGATACTGGCGTTGGAGGCTGCGACCGCTTCGGCCATGCGCCCCATATCCGAAAGCACGTTTGCTTCTTGACCGTAGAGGATCAGCAAGCGCTTTTCGATGTTAGCATCTGGGCCGAATGCCAGCACGCGTTGAAGGGCCACAATCCCTTCGCGTGCTTCACGCAGGGCGGCTTCATTCTGCCCGTTAATATCGCCAAGCGTCCCGCTGATGTTGAATTTGGCTTCGCCGAACTTGTCGGTCCATACCAGCGATGTTCCCTTGGCAAGCTCGGCGCGGATGATGGCCTCCGCCTCGCGATAGGGAACAAGTGATCCAGGCTTGTCGCCTGCGTAGTAGATAGCATCGCCGAGACGACCCAGCAGGTTCACTTCTAGCAGGCGGGCATCGCGCCGGTTTACACGCTCAAACCTAACGGCCCGCAGTCGGGAAAGCGCAGAGAACAGCACGGGGACTGCGGCGGCCGGGCGATTTTCGCTCCAGATCATATCATAGGCGCGGCTCTTTTCAGTGACCAGAAAGCCGATCAGCGCGCTCTGTCTGGCCGGGTCGATGGCAAGGGCTTGCCGGAAATAGCCAGCCGCACGGTTATTCAGTTGACGCGATTTGCCATTGTCAGCCGCCATCGCCCATCGACCGGCAGTGACCCACCCTAGTTCCTCAAGCACTTCTGGATTGCCCGGCTGCTCCTTTGCCAGAACCGCTAGCAAAGCTTCAGCTTGATCGAGTGATTTCGCGGCCTGATCGGGATGGCCGAGGTTCGATGTGCCAGACAATCCTTGCAAACTGGCCAGTCGCCGATAGCCCTGCGCGGTATCGAGCCGAAGGTCGGCTGGCGCATCCCTAACGCTGCCCAGCCGTTCGAGATACTGCCCCGAAACCTCCGCAAGCCGCGCACGGGCGACAACCGTTCCCGGTGCATCGCTCAGATCATCACTGAGCTCGGTGAGCATGAATTTGGCAAGGTGGCGTACCTCGACAAACCTTGCGTCCGCTTCGGCGCGGGCACGTTCGGCCCGGACATACTGGACCGTGCTGATTGCTGTCGCCGCAACCAGCGCAAGTGCGGCCAGCCCGGTCAGCGTCAGACCCTTCCGGTGCCGCTGGATGAAACGGCCCACGACATAACGCCATCCCGCATCGTGTCGCGCCGCCAGCGGCACAAAGGCGCGCATACGACGGATGTCAGAGAGCAAAGCGGCAACGTCGGGGTAACGATCCTCGGGCTTTTCAGCCAGTGTGCGGGCGGCAATCGCGCCCAGATCGCCGTCAAGCTGCCCTACCGGCAGGCGTGTGCCGGGAATGAAATCACCGTCCTCTCCCGGCACCTTGCAACCGAGCATCCCCAGCAGCAACACGCCCAAGCTAAACACGTCACTGGTAATCGTCGGTGCCACACCCACCGCGCGTTCCGGTGCGGCATAGCCCTTGGTCAGCGGATAGGGATCGCCTGTCTCGTCGGTGTCAATCACCGAAATCAAACGGGCGATACCGAAATCAAGCAGATGCACCGCGCCGTCCGCGCTCATCAGCACGTTCGATGGTTTGATGTCGGCATGGATCACCAGACTGCGATGGGCAAAGGCCACCGCCTCACACACCGCCTCGAACGCATCGAGCCGTGCGGTCCGGTCCACCCCGGCCTTGCACAGCGCTTCGGTGATTGGGAGGCCATCGACATAGTCCATCGCCAGCCACGGACGGCCGTCGGCATCGCCGCCATCGAGGATACGCACGATGCCCGGATGACGCAGCCTGGCGAGAATCCGGCGCTCCTCGGCAAATCGGGCTTTGGCGCGGTCACTTGCCAGATCGCCCCGGATCAGCTTGATCGCCACCTGCTGCTGGAACACACCGTCATCACGCTCGGCCTTGACCACCGCCCCCATCCCGCCGCGCGCGATCTCGGCGGTGATTTTGTATGGCCCGATCCGTTTGGGAATCGCCTCAATCACGCCCAACGGCTTGATGAGGCTTTCGGTGGGAAGCAGTCGGAAATTTGTATGCTCATGTGCAAGCAGTTCTTCGACGCGCGCGCGTAAGCCTGCATCCTTGCCACAACGACCTATTACAAATGCGCGCCTTGCCTCGGCGTTATCAATGCCCAGTGCGGCTTCAACAACCTTGAGTGCTAATGAATCGACTGACACACAGGCATCCTGAATTGATTTTTCTACCAAATACCACGAATGACATCGAAAGCCGATTGCGTCGGCGTCATTGCTCCCGGACTATCCATTCCCGGGATCAACCTCTGAATTCGTCAGAGGGCGATAGGTGCGAACGTTGATCTTGTCCTTGAGTTCGTAAAGCTGTTCGGCGATGGAGCGATATTGGCTAGACAGGTTCTCGGCAAAGCCCTGCAAAACTGCCGTCATTTGATGCCGCAGGCTGATCAGGACCTGCGCTTCATCGGCGGTCAACGCGATAACGGTGTCCTTCTGACCACTGGCCTCGAACAGCCGCAAACGATTGAGATAGGGCAGCATTTGTTCCTGAGTTTCGAGCAGATCGTGCATTGTCGTTTCGAGAAGCGGATAATATAGCGCTCTTATCGTAGCGATGGTTTTGAGCAGTTCGATTTCGAGGTTGGGATCGCACAGGAAGATCGACGCCTTGACTGCGGCAAGCCGCACATTGCCGAACAGTTTGAGATCGGATTTGTGAAAATCGGCTGGCTCGAAGTCCTTCGATTCGGCCTGCATCGTCAGATCGCCGATGCCGCTTTGCAGGAAATATTCCCACTTCTCGACCGCGATGCGAAACGCGACCAGTTCGCTCTGTTCATGCGAGCGCAGTCCCGCCCTGATGGCGAGCGAGGCAGCGATGCGTTGCTCGGCAACAGCGAACCGGCTTTTCAGCATGCTTTCAAACCAATTCCGGCCAACATAGGCGAGCACGGCCAGAGCCAAGATCCACATCGGTGTCGATGACAAGGTGGTGACGAGTTCCGTCACCGACCTATAGGGCCTTGGAAGTCAAAGAACGGCGGGAAGGTTGCTACTTCGGCCATCGACTGATCCCGCGACGATAGCATGGGTCAGCTGTAATGCTGGCCAAAGGAGTGGCCACATCGACAATCGCCAGTACCGTCGTTGAAGAAGCTTCCGCACCCGCAACATGTACAGGCTCCATATCCTGCGGTTTCCGGGATCTGATTTTTTCTCGCCTCAGCGAACCTGTAGCTGTTCGGGGCAATCATCTGACTGTCCTCGAACTTTTCATGCATAGCTTTCCACATTGCTTTCCCTTTCGAGATTCCTCGCTGCGAACGATGGCGGCAGAGACACCAAATTGGTAAATGCGTTCACGCCGCCACGGCTCGACCGACCCGTTTAACCGAGATCGCAGTTGATCCGATCGGGCGAGGCATAACCACCTGACACCGAAACTTGATTTGAGCTTTCAATGCTTCCGCACCATGGTCGCACGGGATAGGTTCCGTCGGCATCGGGCAGAGTGACGGTATAGTATGAGTTACTGTTGAAAGGCCCAACAGTCTCGGAAGCAACATCGATATAGACCGATCCGTCAATTCCGCCAGTCCATGAAACATATACGCTTGCCATCTGATTATCTCCTTTTTCTTGGTTAATCGTGCGCTACGCATTATCTGTTTGCCTCGCGTTGCTTGAATGCCTCGGTTCTCTATCGCCCCCAAAGGGCGGGCTTGGGAGGAACGGCAGCCCACCAGAAGGCGGCATCGTCGTCGATTGTGATGCTAGGCCGGGCCAACCCGTCATAGGACCGGGCGTACCCACGTCTCCGCCCTGCTGGGGAAGGTCAGGGATTACAGGCAGGCCCGCGTTCAAGGCGGCGAAGAATGCTTCCGGTTCCAAGCCTGGCCCCGGCATACCGGCGGCGACGGTGTTCTTGATTGCCGCTTGCGCCTGTACCGCGTCGTCCGCGAAGCGTTTGAGATAAGCCTGAAAGCCTGGTAAACCGAGCTTTGCCAGAACGTCAGCATCGGCTTGGTAGGCTTGGCAGAGCGTAACCAGATGGCCAATCATGTAACCTTGCGCTTGAAAAAGTCTGAGTGGCAGCATCTGACCCAGCGTGCGGCAGGATTGCGCCTGCGCGAACAAGCCCCCCATTTGCGCAGCGCAGGGCAAATAGTCCGCGTCAAATTTTGCCGCAATTTCGGACTGAACCACTTTCAGCTCCGCTTCACGGCCCGTCTTAGCTGCATCGGTGGCATCGAGCGGGAGTGGGGCTAAAGTCTTGGTGGAGTGATCAAAACTCCCTCGGGAAACCCGTGCATCGACCGTTCCGGCCATGAAATCTTCAAAAGACATGGGTTGGTTCCCTTGAGACTAGAATTGGACCCGCACACCGCCCGAAATGGCGTGCCCGCGCACGCTATTCCCCCGGTCAAGCCGCCCTTCAATAAAGCCCGAAAGATGGCCACGCTCATCGCGCAAGCTCAGCCCCGCGACATATTGGCCAGTTGAACGGTAGCCGGTGGCATTGAGGTTGTAGCCGATGACGGTGCCCGCCGCGTCCGCTGAGAGGATCGTAGCAGTCTCGCTGTTCGACATATTCTTTACCCAATATGCCCCGGCATAGGGTTCGGCGAACAGTCCTGAGCCGACCTTGCCCGCCCATGACAATCGCGCGCCGAGCCGGGCGACGCTATTATTGTCGCTACCGGGAGCCAGCCGTGTGAAATTATCGATGGCAAAGGTATCGATGCGGCTGTTGCTCCAGCTCAACGCCGCACGCGGGGTAAGTGCAAAGCCGTGTCCAAGCGGCAGGCGGTATGACGCCGCTACCGCGCCCGCCCATGCACGACCTTTGGTTCTGGTCGCTGCGGCAGTGCCAAACAGCACAGCATTGGTCACATCGAACCGCCGCCATTCGCGCCGCACATTGGCTTCGATGGTCAGCCTGTCGCCTGTCAACGCAGCATAGGCTCCCAGAAACGGCACATTCACCTTGATCCGTGTCGCGGGCTGGGTGGCGTCGGCACTATAGGTGCCACCCATGATGCCCAGATGCACGGACCAGCCCCTACCGCCAAGATCGCTCCAACCGAGATCGGCTCCACCCTGGATCGAACGATGATCGAGTTCGAGCCGGTTGGTCGCGCTGGCAAGCTGCGTCGTGCTGTCGGAGATGACGGTCGCCAGCGTCTGGCCGAGACTACCCGAGGTGCCGCGTATCCATAGACCGAGGTGCGGCTTGCCTGAAGCAGCACCCTCGCGGCCAGTGACATAGGGTAGCACGGAGTCATCAAGTGCCGCCGCCGCTGTTGCCGCCGTTACATGTAGTCCGCCCAGCCCGGTGAGCAGCGGATTGAACGCCTGCAAAATACCGAACTGGTTAGCGTTGGTCTTGCTCACCCCGAAGCTCTCACGGAACACGCCCGCGTCGGCAAAGGAAGTGGAGGTGAACGCCCCCGCCGCCGCACCGCCGGTGACAGTAATCAGCGGCAGGAATCCGCCCGCGATCCGCCCCTGCGCCAGCCGGTTGACGGTGACGGCGGTGGTGCCGGTCGCCGTGCCCGTGATGGTCAGCGTATCGGCACGGGCGGTTGCTGTGCTGGCATCAAGGAATATCTGCCCGCCGCCGGTGTAGTTTCCGGTGATTGTGATGGAATTGTTCCCGGCGACCCCGTCCGCCGCGTTGATGATGCCGGTGTTGGCCAATGCGCCCGAAAACGACGAGTTTCCACTGCCTACATTCCAACGGCCTGAGTTGGTGAACAGCGAGGCGCTGACCGACGATCCGGTGACGTTGATCCCGCCGGTCATCGTGCCGGTTGCGCCATTGGTGATGCGGAATGCAGTGCCTGCGGTCGATCCGGCGACGGCGTTGGTGCCGCCAGTGAGGGTGCCGGTGTTGGTGACGACGGCAGTTCCCGTTCCACCCGCGATCAGCCTTATTCCGGTCGTGGTGCCCGAAACCGTGCCCGCATTGTTCGCCGTCAATACACCGGCCAGTTGCAGGCCCGCCACAGTTGGGGTGATATTGAGCTGGACAATCGCGCCGGTGCTGAAGTCGGAATTGGGATCGGAATAGTCTGCGGCGGTGGTGAGATCGATTCCGGTGGCACCAGCAATGCTGCCGGTGGTCGCAACGGTGACCGTGAAATCGTTGCGCGTGCCGCGTCCCCACACTCCGGCGTTACCCGCGCTGATCGTGCCATTAATGTCTGCGGTCGCCGCGCCGGTCGAATAGCCGCTGAACAGCCGGATACCGGTGCCCTGAGCCGCACTGACTGTTTTGCCTGCCCCGACTGTTACCGCAAGGGTGGCGGTGTTGTTGTCAAGCCGGGTTGCCTGCTCCGCAGCAGACAGGGGGACAAACGACCCTACTGCGGTGGAAATGCCCACGCCACTGTTGATGAGCAGATCGATGGCGTTGCCATTGGCGACGGTGATGTTGCCGCCGCCCGATGTCCGGTTGACCGAGACCGCGCCGCTTCCGCTGGTAGCAGCGTCAATCGATGCTGTCCCCAATGTTGCAGTATTATAGTTCCTCAGATCAACTCCGATGGTCTGGGTGAGATCGATCGTGACGTTGCCTGGTCCTTTCTTGAGCGTGTTCGCAGCAATGACGGTTGCCGCAGTAAGGTTCGGACCGAACGAATTGTCGGAGATCAAGCCGGTCCCGGTGCCGATGATCGATACGTTCCCGCGCGTGTCTCCTGTAGCAATCAGTCCACCGAAGATGCTGGCGCTGTTCAGGCCGATCCGGATATCGCCGGTGTTGGTTCCTCCCGAAACCTGAACTATCGCGGCGATGCGTGGCCGACTTGCGGCACTCCCAATATTGCCATTGACCGTTATCGTGGTCGCCGCGTTACGAGTGACGCCTGTCGGGGTGTAGACATTCGCGTTGATACCGAAGCTGGTCGTCAGGATGCTGCCGTTGTTGACCACGCTGACATCGCCGGTGCCGCGCTGCGTGATGGCGATGCCGCCCAGTCCGTTGGAAAGGTCGAGGATCGATCCGTTGTTGGTGATCTGAAACGCGGAAGCTCCCGCACTGGTATCGTCGATGGTATTAGGATTGCCGCTGGATGCGTTGATACCGCCAACCAATGTCCCGTTGGTTGTTATCCGCGTGTCTGCACCACCGATGGCTTGGGTGCGGATTGCGTTAAAGCCGTAATTCAATCCGCCCAGTGAGTAGGAAGCACCCCGGATCGTCGAGGTCGCGCCTTGTGCGACATCAATCAGCCCGGTCGATGTCGTAGTGGATGCGTCGAGTCCGTAAGAACTGGCCGAGATCAGGTCGCCGTTGATCCGCGCAGTGGCTCCGTTACCGCCGCCACGCAAGGTCAGCGCGGTATAGGCAATCAGCGCCTGGCCCGGCCCCAGCGACGCCGCTTGGCTGGCGTTGATCGACGATCCCGCATCAATCGTCACGTTCGCGCCGTTGGTGGCATCACCGTTGACAGTCAGCCCGGTAGTGGCTGCCTGCGTCTCGCTATTTTGGAACCGCACAGAGCGCTTGCCGGTAATCGTCGCGGTCGTATTCGCCCCTGTCGCGCCGTCGCAGATTACGTCGGGCTGTGTCAGATCGCAATTCGCCCATGCCGTTCCCGGCACCATCAACGCTATCACAGCCGCACTCAGCCGTAGCTTTGAATGAATTGTCATGCCGGTCTCCATGCACAGGAACGCGAAGCAAATTTCGGTCTTTGTTATGCTAAGGCGACATCGGCGCGAATTTCGGTTCACCGATTTGAAAATATTTTTTGAGATGGCAGGAAATGCGAGAGGATTTTCGTTATCTCTCGCTCTCGAATGCCCGTTTCCCTTTCCGTTTCCACAACACGAGCGCCTGTTCACGGTCCTCACTGCGCAGCTTGGCCGCAACGGTGAGGAACGCGCCGTAGAGCGCGGCGCGATCGTCATCGGTGAGATCGACCAGTCCGGCTTTCACGACGAGGCCGCCCAGTTCGATCAGTTGACGCGTGCGTTCGCGGCGTTGCACGGCCCATTCGCGCATGTCGGTTCGCGCCTTCTGTGCTTCAAGCCGATACCGCGCCGCTGTCATTCGGCGTAGTGCTGCCTTTGTCGCGATCAGTTCCCGCAGTTCGACCACGCGCGTTGCCTTGAAAGAAGGTAGCCCCGCGCTTGCGCCAGCTCTCCTTTCGTGCGGCATCGTCGGTTTCGGCAATGACCAGCAACGCACCCGCCAGTGTTTCCGCGTCAGTGGCATCGGCTCGGCAAGCAATCACCAGTTCGCCGAGTTGCTGGACGCGGCGTTCTTTGAGTTGACGTGCCTTGTCGGCCAGCGCCTTCAGTTCCGAATCGAAGTTCCTGGGTTTACGCATCGCAAGTCTCCGTTGAGAGTTGATGCGCCCATGATAATAGTGTGCCGCGCGTAATGCTGTAGAGTCGTCGGGACGTTCTGGAACCAGATAGTCCCGAGCAGGATTTTATCATGGGAGGGCGCGCTTATACGTCGTTCCGACGTGCCCGTTGTAGTGTAGATGGATTGCCATCATGGCAATCTTCCATTTCAGCGCAAAGGTCATCGGGCGGGCGAGCGGACGCAGCGCCGTTGCCGCCGCTGCCTATCGCGCAGGCGAACGGCTGCACGATGACCGGCTCGACCGCGATCACGACTTCACCAACAAGTCGGGCGTCGTTCATTCCGAAATTCTCCTGCCGGACAATGCGCCCGAGGAATTCGCCGACCGCGAGAAGCTGTGGAACGCGGTCGAGGCGGCGGAGGTTCGCAAGGACGCCCAGCTTGCCCGCGAAGTCGAGTTCGCCATTCCGCGCGAGATGACACAGGCACAGGGCATCGAACTGGCGCGCGATTTTGCAGGTCAGGAGTTCGTCAATCGCGGCATGATCGCCGACCTCAATGTTCACTGGGATATTGGCGCGGACGGCATGGCGAAGCCGCACGCCCATGTCATGTTGACGATGCGCGAAGTGGACGAGGAGGGTTTCGGCGCGAAGGTCCGCGACTGGAACAGGACCGAGCTTGTCGAGCAATGGCGCGAACGCTGGGCCGATCATGTCAATGGACGGCTTGCCGAACTCGACATTGACGCGCGCGTCGATCACCGCAGTTTGCAAGCACAGGGCATCGGGCTTGAACCGCAGGACAAGATTGGTCCCGCTGCATCACGCATGGGCGAGCGTGGACTTGAGTCCGAGCGCATCGAGGATCACCGCGCCATCGCGCAGCGGAACGGCGAACGGATCATCGCGGAACCGTGTGTCGCCCTGGACGCAATCACCCACCAGCAGGCGACATTCACGCACCGTGACATGGCAATGTTCGTGCATAGCCACACGGACGGGAAAGAGCAGTTCGACCGGGCATTGAGCGCCGTCCGTGCGTCCCCCGATCTTGTCGAGCTTGGCAAGGACGGACGCGGCGAAGATCGGTTCACCAGCCGCGAGATGATCGAGACCGAGCAGCGGTTACAGCGCGCCAGCGAGTTGATGGCCGAGCGGGAACGGCATCACGTGGACGGGAAGGACCGAGCCGCCGCATTGGCGCAGGTGAAAGGGTGCGGGCTGGCGCTGACCGGCGAGCAACGCGCGGCGTTCGAGCATGTAGCGGACGGGCGCGGCCTCAGCGTGGTTGTGGGATACGCCGGAACGGGCAAGAGCGCGATGCTGGGCGTTGCGCGCGAGGCATGGGAGCGCGCCGGATTCGAAGTGCGCGGCGCGGCGCTGTCCGGCATCGCGGCGGAGGGGTTGGAGAATGGTTCCCGCATCGCCTCGCGCACTATCGCCAGCATGGAACATGGCTGGGCGCAGGGGCGCGACCTTTTGACTTCGCGTGACGTGCTGGTGATCGACGAGGCGGGCATGGTCGGCACGCGCCAGATGGAGCGCGTTCTCTCCCATGCCGTCGACGCGGGCGCAAAGGTCGTGCTGGTCGGCGACCCGCAGCAGTTGCAGGCCATCGAGGCGGGCGCGGCGTTCCGCGCGATCCATGAGCGGCATGGCGGCGTCGAGATCACCCAGGTTCGCCGCCAGCATGAGGGCTGGCAGCAGGATGCCACCCGGCAACTTGCTACAGGGCGCACGGGAGAAGCGATCCGGGCCTATGCCGATCATGGCATGGTCCATGCCGCCGACACGCGCGAGGCAGCGCGCAGCGAGCTTGTCGAGCGGTGGGATCGCGAACGCATCGCCGCGCCGGATCAGACCCGCATCATCCTTACCCACACCAATGACGAAGTGCGCGAACTCAATGAAGCGGCGCGCGACCGGATGCACACGAGCAATGCGCTGGGCGATGACGTGCTGGTGAAGGCAGAGCCCGGCAACCGCATGTTCGCCAGTGGCGACCGCATCATGTTCCTGCGCAACGAGCGCAGCCTTGAGGTCAAGAACGGCACGCTGGGCACGGTCGAAAAGGTCAGCCCAGAGCATATCGCCGTCCGCACCGATGACGGGCGCAGCGTCGCGTTCGACACCAAGCACTATGCCCATGTCGATCACGGCTATGCCGCCACGATCCACAAGGCGCAGGGTATGACCGTTGACCGCGCCCATGTGCTGGCAACGCCGGGCATGGACCGCCACGGCGCATATGTCGGCATGTCGCGTCACCGTGAAGGTATGGCGCTCCACTATGGCCGCGACGACTTCAAGGACGAATCCCGCCTTGTCCGCACCCTGTCCCGCGAGCGGGCCAAGGACATGGCGAGCGATTACGAGCGCCGCGACCCAGCGCAGCAGTTCGCCGAACGGCGCGGCATCACCTTCCGCGAGCGTATAGCGGAAATCATCCAGAAGATTCCCGAACGCGCGCGCGGAATGTTCGATGGGTTCCGGCCCAAAGCGCAAGCCCCCGAGCGCGAACCGGGCATGTTCGCCAACTTCCGTCCGCAACCCCACGGGCCAGAAGGAGAGAAGGAACAGGCGCTTGTCCGCCAAGCCCGCGCGCCCGATCCGCGCCGCGCGGTGGAGCGCTACGCCCGCGCTGCCGCCGACATAACGCGGATGCAGGGCCAGGGTCTCCCGGTGCTTCCGCACCAGCGCGAAGCGCTGGACAAGGCGCGCGCGGGAGTGGAGGCGATCCGGCCCCATGCCGCCGCCGATCTCGGCGCGGCGTTCCAGCGCCAGCCCGAGCTTGTCCACGAAGCCGCCGAAGGGCGCGGCCAGGCCGCCATGCGCGCGATGCAGCTTGAAGCTGAAATCCGTGCCGATCCCTTCCAGCGCGCCGACAGGTTCGTCGAAGGCTGGCAGCAGCTCCAGCGTCACCGCGAGGACTTGCAGCGCGACGGCGACTTCCGAGGTGCGAAGCGTGTCGCGCAGGAAATGCACGGCATGGCGAAAGGCCTCGAACGCGATGCGCAGATGGAATCGGTCCTGCGCGGGCGCACCCGTGAACTCGGCATCGACATGGAAATGGGCCGCAGCCTTGTCCGCGATCTCGCGGATTCCGTGCCGTTCGATCACGGGCGCAACCTTGGCATGAGCAGATAGGAAAAAGATATGGAAGACAGATCACTGCCCTTGGATTCCGAACAGGAACCCGATCCGGCGACACAGGCGTTCGCACGGCTTGAAGGCGAAATGGCGCTGGTCCGCCGCGCGGTCCAGAATCTGGCGACCGAGAAGGCGGAAATCGACATTCCCGATTACAGCAACACCCTTGGCGAGATGGCGAAGCGGCTGGTCGCCATCGATGAGCATCCCGCCATGCAGATGACCCCAGAGGATATGGCGGCACGGATACAGGCCGCCGCCGCAAAAGCGCGGCGCGATGACCACGTCGCCCTTTCCGATGCAAAGCAGCAACATATCGAGTCATCCCGCGCCTTGCGGGCGTTGGCCGGAGACGTTGCCAGCTTCAACGAGCAACGCCGCCGCCTCAAATGGGCGGCAGGCGGCGGCTTGCTCGCCGGATGCCTGCTATGGGCTGTCCTTCCCGGCTTCATCGCGCGCATCCTCCCGGCAAGCTGGCATCTGCCCGAACGCATCGCCGCGCGCACCGTGCGCGAGCCTACGCTATGGGAAGCTGGAACCCGGATGATGCGGGCCGATAGCCCGGAGGCATGGCAAGCCATATCCGATGCCGCCGATATACGCCGGGACAACCGTGAGGCCATCGATGCTTGCGAGCAGCAGGCCACAGTGGCCAAACAGCCAGTGCGATGCACGATCAGGGTGCAGAACCGACAGCCGTGACGAAACCAGGCAGTGCCACTCCGGCTCATAATATCTCTATGGACAGATGGCACTTCCGATGGTATCAACAAGGCGCTTAACGCAGATACTGCCGTAAAATCAGTACCTTGCCACGATTGCCGGGTGCCCGTAGGGGTCACCAGCTTTCCTTCTCCCGGCACGGTCATCGAACTGTCATCAAGCGCGCGCAATTGCTTCTGGTGAGATGACTGTCTTGCCCCTAAAAGCCCGGCCTATGTCCGCACAGCGTTCCTTTCCCATGGCGGGCGGTTTCATCGCTCTGGTCTGCACGATCGGGATTGTACTGTCAGGCGCAAGCCTGTGGCTTGCCCTTGCGGTGCTGGTGCTGTGGCTCGGTTCGTTGTGGCTCGCCGCGCCCGAACCGGAAATCGCCAGCCCGGCGATCGATGCCGGCGAGGTATCGCGCGATGCGGTGCGCGAAACGATCGAGCCGCTGGGCCAACCGTTGCTGCTGCTAGACGAATCCCGGATCATCCTGGCCAATGCGGCGGCGCGCAGTGCGTTGGGCAATCACGTGCTGGGGCAGGACGCGCGGATTGCACTGCGTCATCCGGATGCGATGCGGCTGCTGGAAATGGATGATGGTGACAGCGTCAGTATTGCCGGATTCACCGGTGGCCGCAGCCTGTGGCAGTTGACCCGCCGCCGGATCGATGGCGAACATTGGATGATCGAGCTGGCCGACCGGACTGCGGAAGCGGACGTCAGCAGGGCTCACACCGATTTCGTCGCCAATGCCAGCCATGAACTGCGCACGCCGCTGGCCGCTATCATTGGCTATGTCGAAACCCTGGCCGATGGCAGCCCCGCCTTGACCGAGGCTGATGCAAAGCGGTTCCACAGCGTGATCGAGCGCGAGGCGAAGCGGATGCTGACCCTGGTGGAAGACCTGATGACGCTGAGCCACGTCGAAGCTGAAAAGCACGACCGGCCAGCCGAAGAGATCGATCTGGGGAAATTGGCACGGCGGGTTGTTTCGGAAATGTCATCGCTGCCCGGCAAGGACCGCGTCGTGCTGGGTGAAAATCTGGACAACGCGGTGATCGCCGGCGATCCCGGCCAGCTTGAACAATTGCTGCGCAATCTGATCGACAATGCGTTGAAATATGGGGCGGCGGACCAGCCGGTTACGGTGACCCTGCGGCCTGACGACGGGCATCGTCTGGTGCTGGGCGTCGCCGATCGCGGGCCAGGCATCGCGCCGGAGCACCTGCCGCACCTGACCCGGCGGTTCTATCGCACCGATCCCGGTCGCAGCCGCGCCTCTGGCGGGACGGGGCTGGGTCTGGCAATCGTCAAGCACATTGTTGAGCGGCACGGCGGCCAACTGAACATCGCCAGCACGCTGGGCGAAGGCACCAATGTTACGGTTGCCCTGCCCGGCCTGGCCTGAGGTCAGAAGTTGCCCGAAATGCCCAGGGTCAGGATATGGTCCATATTGTCCGGCCCGCCGCGGACGATGCCCAGCTGATTCATATAGCCGAAATCGACGCTGAATTTCTTGCTCAGCGGAGTGGATACCGAAATGGCGTTGCGCATCCGGTCATAACCGCTGACCTTCTGGAAACCGGTGGTGTTGAGGTTGACGAAGCTTTCGTGGCTGAGGTTGAGCGTGGTCTTGCCGATCAGCGGCATCGAAGCCTTCAGATAGGGCCGCATCCGCCAGCCGGTTCCGGTCATCCCGCCCCGCCAGCGCTGCTCCGTGCGCAGCCGGGCGGACAGCTTTACCGATCCGATCTGCGCGAAATTGTCCACCGTCACCTGCTCGCGCAGCCGGTGCTCCATGATCACGAAATGACCGTGGTTGTAACTCGGGTTGTGGACATAGCCGGCGGCGAGCGTCACCTTTTTGCTGGGCTTGTAGTTCAGCATGGTGACGTTTTCGATCTCGTAGAACCCCTTGGCATCGCTCAGCCGGGTGATCAGCTCGTTCGAAACCTTGAAATCCGGAGCCAGCGCAACCGACAGGTTGATTGTCTGCCATGATTGCGTGTCTTCCCCCGCCAGGGCAGGCGCGGCAAGGCACAGGGCCGGCAGGGTAGCAAGGATGGGCTGGATGCGCATAAGGATAAAGTTCCCGTTCAATTCGTTCACCCCGGGCCAGTAAGTCTGTTCTGTGACACTTCAATGACGCTTTGCGCCAGGTTTCCGACAATTTTACGACACGCCATTGCCCGTGCGATGCGGTGACAGTTTTCTGGCCGGGATATGACAGGGCCTGTCACGAATCTGTCATCAAACCCGGCCAGAGCGACTGCAATATCCGCGAACGAGAGAATCGCCATGACCAAGAAGCTGCTGACCATTGCCTCCCTTGCTTCCGCAACCGCCATGCTTGCCGCCTGTGGCGGCGGACAAAGCGCATCGCGCGACCAGATCCGCGCGGTTGGTTCATCAACCGTCCTGCCGTTCGCCAAGCTGGTGTCTGAACAGTTCGCCAAGGCCAACAGCGGCTTCAAGGCGCCGATTGTGGAAGGCAACGGCACTGGCGGCGGGATGAAGCTGTTCTGCGGCGGCGTTGGCGCACAGTTTCCCGATGTCGAAGACGCATCGCGCCGGATCAAGAAGTCCGAATATGAAGACTGCGTCAAGAACGGGGTCAAGGACGTGGTCGAGATCCAGGTCGGGATCGACGGGATTGCCTTTGCCAATGCCAAGCAGGGTCCGGCGATGGCGCTGACCCCGGTTGATGTTTACAAGGCAATTGCCGCAAACCCGTTTGGCAAGCCCAACACCGCCAAGACCTGGCACGATGTAAACCCCGCGCTGCCGGCGGTGCCGATCACGGTCTATGGCCCCGCAACCATTTCCGGCACCCGCGACGCCCTGAAAGAGCTGATCCTGTTCAAGGGGTGTGACAGCGATCCGGCGATGAAGGCGCTGAAGGACAGCGACAAGGAAAAGCACGAAAAGGTCTGCGGCGAACTGCGCAGTGACGGTGCCTATGCCGACACGTCAGACAATTACAACCTGATCGTCCAGAAGCTGGAGGCCAATTCGCAGGCGGTTGGCATCTTCGGTTATTCCTATCTGGAATCGAACGCGGACAAGCTAAAGGGGCTGACCATGGGCGGCGTCACGCCCTCTTATGCGACGATTGCCGACTTCACCTATCCCGGTGCCCGTCCGCTTTACATCTATGTCAAGAAGGCCCACGTCGGCGCTGTTCCGGGGCTGAAGGAATTCGTCGGCACGTGGCCCACCCTGTGGGGCAAGGACGGCGCGCTGGCCAAGGCCGGGATGATCGTGATGCCTGATGATCTGCTGGCCAAGAATGCCAAGCTCGCGCAGGATCTGACCCCGCTTGATCCCTCTACCCTGAAGTAAGGCGCGACAGACCCGATCTGCCATGACGTCCGCAATCCCCATCCTTCTCGCCCTTGCCCTGGGGCTGGCCGCCTGGCTGGTGGCCCGCGCCAGGGCCTGGCGGATGCGCAAGGCATTGCGGGCGTCCGGCAGCGATCTGAATTCGCTGCCCAGCTATCATGCCTGGTACGCGGCGCTGTGGACCGCAGTGCCGGCCATTCTGTTTGCCTTGGCCTGGGACGCACTCAGCCCCGGTCTGGTGCTGAGCCGGGTGCTGACCGATCCTGCGGCCACCGCGCTTCCCGGTTTCGGCTTTCAGCGCGACGCAATTCTGGCCGAAGCCCGGACGATTGCCATGGGCAGCGCCGGCGCGGCGTTCAACCCGGCGGCCGCGCCGCTGGTTGCCCCGTTCCGGGCGGCAATACAGTTCTATGGCCTGATCGGGATCGTGCTGACCCTGCTGCTGGCGGCGGCGGGGGGCAGCTATGCCCTGATCCGCCAGAACGCCGCACTGACCGCGCGGACCCGCGTTGAACGCGCGGTGATGCTGTGCCTGCTGGCGGCGTCGCTGGTCGCGATCCTGACGACATTTGGCATCCTGGCATCGCTGACATTTGAAACCATGCGGTTTTTCCAACTGGTCAGCCCGATCGATTTCCTGTTCGGCACCAATTGGAGCCCCGATCCGATGTCCGGTCCGGGGCAAAGCCTGGAAACCAATTACGGCGCGGTGCCGCTGTTCTGGGGAACGGTCTATGTCGGGGCGATCATTTCGATGATCGTGGCGATCCCGCTGGGGCTGATGAGCGCGATCTTCCTTACCCAATATGCTTCACCCGCGCTGCGCAAGTGGATGAAGCCGCTGCTGGAGATTCTCGCCGGGGTTCCCACCGTGGTCTATGGCTATTTCGCGGCGCTTACCGTTGCCCCGGCGGTTCGCGATTTCGGCCACGCCATCGGTATTTCCAGCGCTTCCAGCGAAAGCGCCTTGGCCGCCGGGCTGGTGATGGGGGTGATGATCATCCCGCTGGTTTCCTCCATGTCCGACGATTCGATTGCCGCAGTTCCCCAGGCCATGCGCGATGGCAGCCTGGCGATGGGCGCAACCAAATCGGAAACGATCAAGAAAGTGCTGATCCCCGCCGCCCTGCCCGGCATCGTCGCGGGGATCATGCTGGCGGTCAGCCGCGCGATCGGTGAAACGATGATTGTGGTCATGGCGGCTGGCGCAACGGCCCGGCTTACAGCCAATCCGTTCCAGTCAATGACCACCGTGACCTTCCAGATCGTCGCCATGCTGACCGGCGAAGGCAGTTTTGACCATCCGGCAACGCTATCGGCCTTTGCGCTGGGCATGGTGCTGTTTCTGGTTACCCTGACGCTCAACTTCATTGCCCTGCGCGTGGTAAAGCATTTCCGTGAAGCCTATGAATGATCCCACTCCCCCTGCACAGGCGCAGCGCCTGGCCCAGCGGCTGAAGCGCCGCTATGCCGCCGAACGTCGGTTCAAGGCGCTGGGCTTTGCCGCGATCCTGTTTTCCGGATTGGTCCTGGCCTTTCTGCTGATCACCATGACGTCCAATGCGCTGGGCGGCTTCACCCGCGCCGAACTGCGATTTCCCGTCGACCTATCGACCGGCGTGCTGACAGTCGACCCGGCACAGCTGCGCGGACCGGATGCGATGCAGGCGCTGGAAAGCGCGGGGTTGAAGGACGTTGTTGCATTCTCGGCATCGAAGCAGCTTGGCGATGCTGCTACCGCACAGCTTCAGGACGGAGCCTGGCGCACTGTTGGCAAGAAGCTGATTGCCGATCCCGCGCTTCTGTCGGGCACCGTGCCAGTCTCGCTGCCCGCCAGCGATGATCTGGCCGCCGCGATGCGCGGTGACGGGCAGCAGGCGCTGAAACCGCTGGTTGCCAAGCTGCGCGCCGAAGGCAAGCTGGTGAAGGTGTTCGATTGGGGCTTTCTGACCCGGGGCGATGCCACCGGGCCTCAGGATGTCGGCATCTGGGGGGCGCTGAAAGGATCGATCCTGACCATGTTCGTCACCCTGGCCCTGGCTTTCCCGGTCGGCGTCCTGGCGGCGGTCTATCTTGAGGAATATGCGCCCAAAAACCGCTGGACCGACATCATAGAAGTATCGATCAACAACCTTGCCGCTGTGCCTTCGATCATCTTCGGCCTGCTTGGGCTGGCGGTGTTCCTGGCCATATTCCCCAACTATCGCTCGGCTCCGCTGATCGGCGGCATGACCCTGGCGCTGATGACCATGCCGGTGATTGTCATTTCCGGCCGCAACGCGATCAAGGCGGTGCCACCCTCTATCCGCGATGCCGCGCTGGCGGTGGGGGCCAGCCCGGTCCAGACTGTGTTCCATCACGTTCTGCCCCTGGCCCTGCCCGGCATTCTTACCGGTACGATCATCGGCATGGCCCGCGCGCTGGGTGAAACCGCCCCGCTGCTGATGATCGGGATGCGCGCCTTCGTCGCCACCCCGCCAGAGGGCCTAACCTCGCCCGCAACGGTCCTGCCGGTGCAGATCTTTCTGTGGTCGGATGAAATCGACCGCGGCTTTGTTGAACGCACATCGGCCGCAATCATCGTTCTGTTGCTGTTCCTGCTGGCGATGAACGGCCTGGCCATCTACCTTCGCAACCGCTTCGAGAAACGCTGGTGACAACCCTACACGACCTGGACCCCGTCGATGCCAAGATCGCCGCGCGCGATGTATCCGTCTTCTATGGCGAGAAGCGCGCGATCGACAACGTGTCGATCGATATCGGCCAGCAATATGTCACCGCCTTCATCGGCCCGTCCGGCTGCGGCAAGTCTACCTTCCTGCGCACGCTGAACCGCATGAACGATACCATTGCCGGGGCACGGGTAGAGGGTGAGATCAAGCTGGACGGGCAGGACATCTA
The DNA here is from genome assembly GCA_018240895.1 of Pseudomonadota bacterium. Lineage (GTDB taxonomy): Bacteria > Pseudomonadota > Alphaproteobacteria > Sphingomonadales > Sphingomonadaceae > Novosphingobium. The sequence goes on from JAFEEX010000010.1 coordinate 55,696, forward strand.
CACCTCTGGCATGGACGTGGTGCAATTGCGCGCTCGGGTGGGCATGGTGTTTCAAAAGCCCAATCCCTTTCCCAAGTCGATTTACGAAAACGTCGCCTATGGCCCGCGCATTCACGGCCTTTCCGGCAGCAAGGGTGAACTGGACGGCATCGTTGAACGCTCACTGCGCCGCGCCGGTTTGTGGGACGAGGTCAAGGACCGGCTCGGCGACAGCGGCACCGCGCTGTCCGGCGGCCAGCAGCAGCGGCTGTGCATCGCCCGCGCCATCGCGGTTGATCCCGAAGTGATCCTGATGGACGAGCCGTGTTCCGCGCTTGATCCCATCGCCACCGCCCGCATCGAGGAGCTGATCGGCGAACTGCGCGGCAACTATGCGATCGTCATCGTTACCCATTCGATGCAGCAAGCCGCCCGCGTTTCACAGCGCACGGCATTCTTTCACCTCGGCAAGATGGTGGAATACGGCAAGACGTCCGACATCTTCACCAACCCGCGTGAAGAACGGACCAAGGATTATATCACCGGACGTTACGGTTAGGATTTGCGATGGCACACGAACATACAGTCAAGGCCTTCGACGAAGACATCACCCGCCTGCGCGGGATGATTGCCGAAATGGGCGGCCTGGCCGAAGTCGCGATTGGCGAGGCGATGGAAGCGCTGGTCAAGGGTAACCGCGAACTGGCCGAAGGCGTGGTCGCCCGCGACAAGCGGATCGATTCGCTGGAGGCAGAAATTGACAAGCTTGCAGTGCGGATCATCGCCCTGCGCGCGCCGATGGCGGATGACCTGCGCGAGGTGATTGCCGCGCTGAAGATCGCCGGCGTGGTCGAGCGGATTGGCGACTATGCCAAGAACATCGCCAAAAGCACCAACAAGATCCAGGGCCGCCGCCAGTTCGAACCCCTGACCCTGATCCCGGCCATGTCCGAACTGGCCAGCGAAATGGTGCACGACGTGCTGACCGCCTATGCCGCGCGCGACGCCGCGCTGGCGGCGGAAATCGTTGCCCGCGATGACAAGGTTGATGCCTTTTACGAAAGCATTTTCCGCAACCTTGTCAGTCACATGATGGAAAATCCCTCAACCATTTCAAGCGCGGCGCAATTGCTGTTTGTGGCGCGCAATATTGAACGGATCGGCGATCATGCCACCAACGTTGCCGAGATGGTCTATTTCGCCGCAACCGGCGACTACCTGACCGACAAGGAAGACAAAACCGGGGTTTGATGAAATGAGCGCGCCGCGCCTGCTGCTGGTAGAAGATGATCCCGCCTTGTCCGAACTGCTTGAATTTCGTTTCAAGGCAGAAGGGTACGGCGTAACCGTAACCCCCGACGGCGACGAGGCCCTGTTGCTGGCGCAAGAGGAGGTGCCCGATCTGGTCGTGCTTGACTGGATGATCGAGGGGACCAGCGGGATAGAGGTCTGCCGCCGCCTGCGCCGGGACAAGGCCACGGCCCATGTGCCGATCGTGATGCTGACTGCGCGCGGCGCAGAGGATGACAAGATTCGCGGGCTGGAAACCGGCGCCGATGACTATCTGACCAAGCCGTTTTCCCCGCGCGAACTGATCGCCCGGGTTGGCGCGATCATGCGCCGGATTCGTCCCGCGCTGGCCGGGGAAATCCTGACCGTGGGTGACCTGTCACTGGATGCGACGGCGCACAAGGTGCTGCGCCAGGGGCAGACGGTGGCGCTTGGCCCCACCGAATTTCGCCTGCTCAAGTTTTTCATGGAACACCCCGGGCGGGTATTCAGCCGCAACCAGTTGCTCGATGCCGTCTGGGGCACGGACAGCGACATCGAACTGCGCACCGTAGACGTCCACATCCGCCGCCTGCGCAAGGGGATAGAGCAACCCGGCGTGGCCGACCCGGTGCGGACAGTGCGATCCGCCGGTTACTCGCTGGAAGCCGTCTGATCAGGCAGGGCGTGTAGGCAAATTCCGCCCTGGCTGAATGATCGCCTCCGGGGCTCGTTGGCGATCCGTTGAATGGCGGGAAGTGGCGGGGATTCCGGACAGGCAAGTTTTGCAACTTATTCGTCGATAGCGGCCATTGACGTGACTGGCCCAAAGAACGTCAGGCACCTAGTATCAAAAACGACGACGTGCGAAAGTTCGGGTCGTGAGCGTGACGAATAAAGCAACGCCTGGGCTCCCTCTCGCCGTGCCGCGTCTGAAATTGCCCAGGTAGAAGCAGTCGTGCCGGATCGCCTCTGATCCTGCCAAACGACCGACGCAGCCAAATCACCTCGAGCGTCCGTCACAGCCTGAGCCTTCAGCCACATCGGGACGAGCATTCGCTTGCGACCGTCGGCCAGATACCGCTGGATTGCGACTTCGGCTCCCTCTGCTGACAGTGAAGCATAGGCAGCGATCTGTCCTGAATGGTGAAACCTGCCTTCGGGAGCAGTAGCCGGAGCCGTAGGTGACCCGACCAGCTGCTCAGCAAGAAGCCGCCAAACAGGCCCATTAAAGGCGATCAAGGACAGAGTTCCAGAGATAGTGGGACAATGTGGTCACGCGTCAGCGGCGCTAAAGGCATCGATTCTGCTTGTGACGGACTGACCCAAACGGCCTCTTCGATTTCAGACCGGATGATTGGATCGTGTAAAACTCGAATATGGAAAACTTCTGCTTCAACAATGTGATTTGGCTCATTCGCAGCTGGGGCCGAAAATGTTCCTAAGTGTCGCGCCTGATCAACGGCGATTGCCAACCCAATCTCTTCGCTCAGCTCGCGGCGCAACGCTGAGATAGGGCTTTCACCTTCCTCAATCTTGCCGCCAGCCTGCATGAACCAAGGAGTTCCCGCCTTGCGTACAAGTAACAGGTGCCCGGCATCGTCATCAATAAGCGCTGCGGCAATGCGGATGGTGAGTTTTGCACAATTCTCCATAGGCTTTGTGGTAGCCGAGAAAGCAGTGATTTCAATGTCCTCTTTTGAGAGCTTCGATTGGCTGAACGAACGACCGAAATCTTGTCGTGTCCGGACAGGCAGCTTTCGAACAAAGCCGACGTTCCCCCGAGCTTGTCGATCCCCGTGAATTTGTCCACGCGCCCTGACCCAACAGAATAAGGGCCGCGATCTTTTGGATCGCGGCCCTTTTCCATCTCTCGCAAAGGCGTCAGTCGATATCGATCCCGCCGGGCAGCGGCGGAACCGGCTGTGGCGGCGCGTCGGCGTCATCCTCGTGCACCTCAACCAGTCCGCGGCCCACATGGCTTTTGCGGAAGCCATAAAGGAAATAGAACACCAGGCCGATCCCGCCCCACACCGGCAGCACCAGCATGGCGTCAACCGGCAGGTTGAAATAGAGGAACACGCAGCCCGCAATCGACAGCGGCGCAACGATCCATACCAGCGGGGTGCGGAACGGGCGGACCCGATTGGGATCGCGAACACGCAGGATCAGCACCGCGACCGACACCATCAGGAACGCGAACAGCGTGCCTGAATTGGAAATGTCCGCCAATTGTCCCACCGGCAGCAATGCCGCGCCAAAGGCCACGAAAACGCCGGTGACCAGGGTAACGACGTGCGGCGTCTTCCACCTGGGGTGGACCGAGGCCAGCTTTTCAGGAAGCAGCCCGTCGCGCGCCATGACGAAGAAGATACGCGTCTGGCCGAACATCATCATCAGAATCACCGAAGGCAGGGCAAGATTGGCGGCCAGTCCGACCAGATCCCCGGCCCAGGTGTGATTGATCGCCCGTAGAACATGAGCCAAGGCCTCGTTCGAGCAGACCAGCGGTTCATTGCCCTGCGCCAGCAGCGCGGCGCATTGCTGCTTGAATTCGGCCGATCCGGCAGCAACGCCCAGCGCCGTGGGCTGCGCGCCGATTGCGCCGATCGCGCCGGCCGCAACCAACAGGTAGAACACGGTGCAAATCGCCAGACTGCCGATCAGGCCAATCGGCACGTTGCGCTGCGGGTTCTTGGTTTCCTCAGCCGCGGTCGAAACCGCATCGAAACCGACATAGGCGAAAAAGATAGATGCGGCGGCGCCGACAATGCCCATGCCTGACGATCCGGCGGGGCCAAACCAGCCGTTGGGGGCAAAGGGCTCAAAATGTCCGCGGTCCATAACCGGCAGGGCCAGGGCGATGAACATGGTGAGCGCGGCCACCTTGATCGCCACCAGCACGGCGTTGACGTTGGCGCTTTCTTTCGTGCCGATCATCAGCAGCCAGGTAACCGCCAGCGCCACGAAAATCGCCGGCACGTTGATCCATCCGGTTGAGAAGTCCGGTCCCGCCATGGTCCAGGTTGGCCCGGCTTGCAGCATCAAAGGCAATTCAAACCCGGTCCAGCTTTTGACAAGCCCCATGAAATAGCCGGACCAGCCCACCGAAACGGCGGACGCCGCCACGGCATATTCAAGGATCAACGCCCAGCCGACCATCCAGGCCAGCAATTCCCCGACCACGGCATAGCTGTAAGTATAGGCCGAGCCCGAAACCGGCACCATCGACGCCAGTTCGGAATAACACAGCGCAGCAACCGCGCAGACTGTGCCGGCAATCACGAAGCTCCACATCATGCCCGGCCCGGCCTTCTGCGCCGCAGCGGCGGTCAGCACGAAGATCCCGGTGCCAATAATCGCCCCGATCCCCAGCAGCGTCAGCTGAACCGGACCAAGCGAGCGATGGAGCGATTTCTTTTCCGCGGTTGCAAGAATGGCGTCCAAAGGTTTGACGCGTCCGAACATGCGAATCCCCTAATCAGGCGCGCCGTGGGTACCCCCCGCGCGCATCTTGTTTCCTGAGCGCGGACGCTAGCGGCAAGCAGGGTATTGGCAAGCGCTAAACGCCAAGCCTTCCCCAGCTTTGCAGGCTCGGCTATGGCACCGCCCCATGTCCACCACCTATCAGCTCGATACGGCTACCAGCCGTGCCCACCCCACCCCGGCACCGCTGCGCCGCCTGTCGATCCCGGCAATCCGCCAGCGCAAACAGGATGGGACAACCGCTGATCCGATCGTGATGCTTACCGCATATACCGCCCGGCAGGCGCAATTGCTGGATGCGCATTGTGATCTGCTGCTGTGCGGCGATTCGCTGGGCCAGGTGATCTATGGCCTGCCCAGCAGCCTGCAGGTTACGCTGGACATGATGATCGCCCATGGCGCGGCGGTGGTGCGCGGTTCCTATCATGCGGTGGTGGTGGTTGACCTGCCGTTCGGCACCTATGAACGCTCGCCGGAGCAGGCCCTGGCCAGCGCGACGCGGGTGCTGGCCGAAACCGGCTGCTCTGCGGTAAAGCTGGAAGGCGGCGCGGTGATGGCAGAAACCGTGGCCTTCCTGTCGCAGCGCGGCGTTCCGGTGATGGGCCATGTCGGGCTGACCCCGCAGGCTGTCAACACGCTGGGCGGATACAACGCGCGCGGCCGGAGCGAGGCCGAGGCACAGAAGATCGTCTCCGATGCCGTGGCGCTGGATCAGGCTGGTGCCTTTGCCATCGTTATCGAGGGCGTGGTCGAGCCGATTGCGATTGCCGCGACCAGGGCAATCGCCTGTCCATCGATCGGGATCGGCGCATCCAACCAGTGCGACGGACAGGTTCTGGTGACGGAAGATATGCTGGGAATGTTCGAGCGGGTGCCCCGCTTCGTGAAGCGCTATGCCGAAATTGCCGAGGTGATATCTGCCGCCGCTGCAGACTATGCCGGCCAGGTCCGCACCCGCGCTTTCCCGGGGACAGAGCAGACCTATCAACCCAAATAGGTGCCAGACGAGTGCCTTCATCACCGTAATCATTCAGGGAATTTCGCTTTGCTGCGTCACTACAAGGGTTCTGTCCTGTTCACCCTCGCCTGCCTGCTGGCAGCGGCCGGGTATGGCTGGAGCCAGACCGGGACGCCCGGCGGCACCCTTTCACTGCTGTGGATCGTGGTGGTCCTGGCGGTGCTTGAAATCTCGCTGTCGTTTGACAATGCCGTGGTCAATGCCGCGGTGCTGGAAGACATGGACCCGCTCTGGCAAAAGCGGTTCCTGACCTGGGGCATGGTGATTGCCGTATTCGGAATGCGGATCGTGTTTCCGCTGGCGATCGTTGCGGTGGCGGCGGGTCTGGGGCCGGTGGAAGCGCTGAATCTGTCGCTGAACGACCCCAAGCGGTATGAAGAGATAGTCAGCAGCGCCCACGTCGGCATTGCCGGATTCGGCGGCGCATTCCTGGCGATGGTCGGCCTGTCGTTCTTCTTCGATGGCGAAAAGGAAGTTCACTGGATCGAATGGATCGAAGCGCGGCTTAGCGTCATTTCCAACATCAAGGCGGCGGAAATCGCCTTGCTGCTGGGGGCGCTCTACCTGATTTCGCTGCTGCTTGAACCCGGCGATGCGCTGACCTTTCTGGCCTCCGGGATGCTGGGCATTGTTACCTTCATCGCGGTGGAGGCGCTGGGAACGGTGCTTGAAATGCGCGAGAAGGCGCTGGAACTGCAGGGCGCGGTGGTGCGATCGGGCCTGGGCGGGTTCCTGTACCTCAACGTGCTTGACGCATCGTTCAGCTTCGATGGGGTTATCGGCGCCTTCGCCCTGTCCAACAACATGATCGTGATCGCGCTGGGCCTGTCGATCGGCGCGATGTTCGTCCGCTCGATGACGATCATGCTGGTGAAAAAGGGCACCCTGTCAGAATATCGCTATCTTGAACACGGTGCGTTCTGGGCAATCATCGCCCTGGGCGCGATCATGCTGCTTTCGGCCAGATACCACATTCCCGAAACGGTCACGGGCCTGATCGGCGCGGTGCTGATCGCGGCGTCGCTGTGGTGGTCCGTCCGCCACAACCGCCGCTTTCCCGATGCCGAAATGGACGCCGCGGTCAGGGCTGATTAGGGGCCGCGCCGCCCCGCGAACAGACCTACCGCCCGGAAAGTTTCGGCGCGGGGGCTGGCGTGGCGGAAAAGCGCGGCGCGGGTGCGGGCTGAACCATGCCGCCATCCTCAACAAAGGTGCCGCGCGCCGCGTTGTGGGGGTGATGCGGCGCCTCACGCAGGCTCAGCACCGGGGCGAAACAGATGTCAGTTCCGTCCATGATCGCGCACCATTCGTCGCGGGTCTTGGTCAGGATCAGGGCGGTCATCCGGGCTTTCAACTCGTCCCACTTGGCCGGGTTCATCTGCTGGGCAAAATCGGGATCGCCGGCAAGGCCGGTCTTTTCCAGCAGCAGGGCATAGAATTGGGGCTCGATCGACCCGAGCGAGATCCACTTGCCGTCGCTCGTTTCATACGTGTCATAAAAGTGCGTGCCCGAATCGAGCAGGTTGACCCCGCGCTCGTCGCGCCACTGACCGTTACCCAGGAAGGTATAGGTCATGGCCGACAGAATCGCCGCGCCATCAACCATCGCGCAATCAACCACCTGGCCCGGCCCGCCGCTGCGCGCATGAAGGATTGCCGCGACGACGCCAAAGGCCAGCATCATCCCCCCGCCGCCAAAATCACCCACCGCGTTGACCGGAAAGGTCGGCTTCTGCCCCTTGCGACCATAGGAATGCAGCGCGCCCGACAAGGCGATGTAATTGATGTCATGCCCGGCGAGCGGCGCCATCGGCCCGTCCTGCCCCCAACCGGTCATTCGCCCGATCACCAGTTTGGGATTGATTGCCAGCAGCACGTCCGGCCCCAGCCCCAACCGCTCAAGAACGCCCGGGCGATACCCCTCGATCAAGGCGTCGGCATCCTTTGCCAGATCCTTCAGCGCGGTAATCGCGGATGGTTCCTTCAGGTCCAGTTCGATCCGCTCACGGCTGCGATTCAGAATGTCGCGGTTGCCGCCATCGCCAAAGCGGCCGGCTGTGCCCGGCCGCTCAACCCGGATCACCCGGGCACCATGATCGGCCAGCATCATCCCGGCAAACGGCCCCGGGCCGATCCCGGCCAGTTCGATTACGGTAACTCCCTGAAGCACCCCGGCCATTGCCCATCCCCGAAATTTAATCGCGCGATGAAATTTCTTTAGGGCGTGAACCGGCGATGTCGAGAGGGCTATTTGCCCAATTGCTTGCGCGCCTCTGCCAGCAGGGGATTGTCGCCATCAATCTGTTGGGCCTTGGTCAGCAATTGCCGGGCCAGATCAGGATCACGATCCTGCGCGGCCAGCGCCATGCCCCAGGCCTGCGCCGCAACGCCGCTGCCCGGCATGATCTGTGCCGCGCGGCGGGCGGTATCTTCAGCGGCCTCTGTATCGCCGGTGCGCAATTGCGCCAGGCTGAGATCGGCCAGCAGCCGCGCATCGCGGTTCCCGCCGCGCTGGCGAAGACCTTCCAGCAGGCTGCGCGCATTGGCCCAATCCCCCGCAAAGGCCAGATGCCCCGCTGCCAGCCGCAAGCCAAGCCGGCTGCCGGGAAAAGCGGCGAGATAGCTGGAAACATAACCCGGCGCGGATCGCCCCTGCCCCGTGCGCTCCAACGCTTCTACCATGCGCAGGACCATGCGATCGGGAATGCGGATGCGCTGGGCACCGCGATAATACGTCAATGCCCTGGCGGCATCGCCATGCGCGAGCGCCGCATCCCCGGCGAGCGATTGCGCTTCAAAACTGCCGGAATGCTGGGCTAGATAACGGCCTGCCGCGCCGGAAGCGCCCGCGCCGTTCCCCGCGGAGATCAGGCTGCGCACCTGCGCCGCGATGCCGGTGCTGCCGTCATTCATGATCGCCATGGTCGGCGCGGTCCGCGCCGCTGCCGCCCGGTCAAGCAAGGTGGCAGCGGCAATACGATCACCGCGTTCTTCCTGCGCGCGGGCCAGCAGCGTCAACAGATAGGGCGAAGCATCTGCCCGTGCCGCCAGGCCGGAAAAACGCAGCAGCAATCCGTCCGTATCGCCCGCTTCATACATCGCCCGCGCCAGCAGCATCTGCACGCGCGGATTGGACGGCTGCATCCTGATCAGCCGGTCAAGCGGGGCAAAGGCCAGGTTGGCATTGCCGGCTTCAAGTTCCAGCGTCCCGCGCAGCAGCAGCATCGCCGGCCGGTCATCCATTCGTGCTTTGGTTCGGGCAGCCAGCCGGCGCGCAAGGTCCACGTTGCCGGCCCGCGCGGCCAGCACCGCCTGAAGATACCATGCCTGGGGATCACCGGGATCAAGATCGATCATGTGGCGCGTCACCACGAGCATATCCCGCGCGCGCCCGGCCTCTCCCAGGGTGGCGGCATATCCGCCCAGCACCGCCAGATCGTTTGGGGCATGAAGGATTGCGCGCTCATAAAGCGGGATCGCGGCGTCATATCCGGCCTGATCGCCCAGCAATTGCGCCCGGAATTCCAACGCCGGCACATTATCCGGATCAAGTTCCAGCGCGTGATTGGCGGCAGCGATCGCTGCCATCTGATCATCGCTGGCATAGTTGAACCGGCCGATTTCAACCCAGATCAGCGGATCTTTCGGGGCCAGGGTCCGGGCGCGGTCAAAGGCTTGCCCCGCCGCGGCGGTGTTGCCGGTAAGCCGTTCCAGCACTCCCAGTGTCCGCCAGCCTTGGGCTTCATCCCCGGGACCGAATTGCGCGGGAACCAGCCACTGGCGCGCGCCGTCATAATCGCGCTGGATGATCAGCGCCTCACCCATCGAAACGGAGATGGAATTGCGGCTGGCCCCGGCGGCCTGCGCCTTTTGCAATTCGGCCTGGGCGGCGATTCCATCCCCGCGCGCAAGCGCAGCGCGGGCGCGCTTGAAGGCGTCCTGCGCGGCGTCAGTCCCGGCGGTTCCGGGCGGAGCCGCCATCAAAGCCAGCCACAGGGCAGCGCAAATCAGGACGCCAGCCGGCATGCGCATGGCAATCAGGCCTGCATTTCATACTGTTTGAGCAGATCGTACAAGGTTGGCCGGCTGATCCCCAGCAGCTTGGCGGTGCTGGAAATGTTGCCTTCGCTGCGGGCCAGCGCGTGGCGAATAACCCGGCGATCCGCCGCCTCGCGCGCGGATTTGAGGTTGAGCGCCTGCGCGTCCTCCGCATCGTCTCCACTCAGGTCCAGATCATGCGCGTGAATCAGCTTGTCATCGGCCATGATCACCGCGCGCTTCACCCGGTTTTCTAGCTCTCGGACATTGCCCGGCCAGTGCCACGCATCGATTGACGCCAGGGCATCGGCGGAAAATCCCTTGACCTTGGGGTTCATCTCCCGCGCGAAGCGGGCGAGAAACGCCTTTGCAAGCAGCGCCGCATCACCCGGCCGGTCAGCCAGGCCGGGGATTTTCACCACAATTTCCGCCAGGCGATAAAACAGATCCTCACGGAAACGCCCGTCGCCAATCATCGCCTCAAGATCCTGATGCGTGGCGCAGACTATGCGGGTGTCGACCGCAATCGACTTGCGCGAACCAATCCTCTCGATCACCCGTTCCTGCAGAAAGCGCAGCAGCTTGACCTGCAGCGGCAGGGGAATATCACCCACTTCATCCAGAAACAGCGTGCCGCCGTGGGCCTGCTCGATCTTGCCTTCAGTAGTCTTGACCGCGCCGGTGAAGGCACCCTTTTCATGCCCGAACAGTTCGCTTTCCAGCAGATTTTCAGGAATTGCCGCGCAATTGATGGCCACGAAGGCCCCCTGGCTGCGGTCGCTGGCATCATGCAGGCCCCGGGCCAGCAATTCCTTGCCGGTGCCGCTCGCCCCCAGCAGCATCACCGATACGTTGGTATTGGCAACGCGTTCGATGGTGCGGGCAACCTTGACCATTTCCGGCGCGCCGGTGATCATCCGCCCCAGCACGCGGTTGTCATCGCCAGAACGAACCGCAAGCCGGCGATTTTCTTCCTCAATCCGGTGCAGTTCAAAAGCGCGGCGAACGATCAGGCCCAGCGCCTCTATATCTACCGGCTTCTGGTAAAAGTCATAGGCTCCCTTGGCGATCGCCTGCAGCGCACTTTCCCGCGCGCCGTGGCCAGAGGCGACGATTACCTTGGTGTCGGGCTTCAGCGCGATGATCTCGTCCAGCACGGCGAAACCTTCGCTGGTGCCATCAGGATCAGGCGGCAATCCCAGATCCAGCGTCACCACGGCAGGTTCCTCCGCGCGCAGCGCCGTCAGCGCTGCGGCGCGATCCCCGGCAATGATCACGTCAAAATCAGGATAGGCCCATTTAAGCTGGGCCTGTAGCCCCGCGTCGTCCTCCACGATCAGCAGCTTGGATTTATCGGCGGACATCATGCGACCTTCTTGTCAGTATCTTCAAGCGACTTCATCATCTGGGCCGCGGCGGCCAGTGGCAGGCGGATGGTGAACCGGGTGCCCAGCCCTTCCCGGCTTTCCACATCAAGGCGGCCCTTCATGGCCCGCACCAGCTCGCGCGCCTCATAAGCGCCGATGCCGAAACCGCCGGCCTTGGTTGAATCGAACGGTTTGAACAGACGGCTGCGGATGAATTCGGTGCTCATCCCCGCGCCCGAATCGACAATCTCGATTATGCCGTAGATCCCGTCATGGGTTACGCGAACGAAGATCGGACTGTCCGGCCCGCTGGCGTCAAGCGCGTTCTGGATCAGGTGAAGCAGCACCTGTTCCAGCGATTCCGGGTTCGCCGCGACTTCGCAGGGATCGCATTCAACCAGCGACACCTGAAGATGATCACGAAACTGCGCCACTACCGATCTGGTAACGGCATCAGCACGCAGCGGAGCAAGCGTCTGAATGGACGTCGATCCATAGCGTGACAGCCTGGCAAGCAAGGCGTTGAGCTTGTCCGCAGAATTGCGCAGCGTCACCAGCATATCGGCGCGAAACGCCGGGTTTTCCGCATGAAGCTCGGCATTGCGGGCCAGCAGGCCAAGCTGGCTGGCCAAATTCTTGATATCATGCATGACAAAGGCGATGCGGCGGTGAAAATCGTCGAACCGGCTCGCCTCGGCCAAGGCCTTTTGTCCGTTGTTTTCCGCCAGGTAGGATGCCAGTTGCCGCCCGGCGACCCGCAGCAGATCAAAATCCTCCCAATCGAGCGCGCGCGCATAGGCCGGGCGGGCAAGCACCACCATGCCGACCAGCCGTTCAAAGTGGAGCAGCGGCACCACCGCCCAGGCACGCGGATCACCGATCAGCCATTCCGGCATCGGTGGCACCTTGGCGGAATGGTGGCTGCCCGTGCGGATCGCATCAAGATCGGCGACGAAGGCGTGATGTTCAAACGCGCGGACGGTCGCTGGCGGTAATGCGTCCGCCGGCACATCAGCGGTGGGCCATTGCCAGCGCGCCGCCAGTTCGAATTTTCCTTCATCGCCGCTGACCAGCAGCAGCCCCGCCGTACTTTCGGTAATATCGGCCAAGGCGCGGATTGCGCGTTCTTCCAGCGATGCCGCCGCCGAGCCGCCCTGCCCGATTGTCCCGGTAAAGCGCAGCCATTCTGCGCGGTAATCATAGCGATGCTGGAACAGGTGCTTGGTCAATGACACCCGCAGCCAGCCGCGCAGCCGGCGTGACGGCAGGATCGCCAACAGCGACACAACCGCCACGGCGATCAGGCCAACTTGCATCTGCGCAGAAAAATCTCCGCCTGCAAAGGCCAACCACTGGGCAATGGCGGCAAGGGACACGACATAACCGCCGATCAACAGTAGGGACAGCGATTGGAAAGCGGCGCTGTGCGAGGGGCGCAGACGAAGCTGTTCGCTGTCATCGCGCGCGCCCAGCGCGATCAGGGCGGCGAAGGCCACGCCGATCCCGCCCCTCAACCCATCAAGAACCACCGGCGCCGACCCGGCAAGGTAGCCGATGACGTAGTAGGTGAGATCAAAACCCCACATCACTGTCAGCGCCAGGGCAGGCCAGCGCAACATCAGCCGCGCCTGCGGCACTGCGCCGCCGAACAGGTTGTGTACCAGAACCAGCCCGCCAATAGCCACCAGCAAGCCAAAAGTCGCCAGCGAGTGGAAGCCCACGGTCCCATTCACCGACTGGCCCTGTGCTGCCAGCACGACAATCGCCGCGGCGTTAAGAAATTCAACAAAGGCCACCGCGCCCAGCATTGGTCGGATCGGCACCATGGCCATATCGCGGCCGGCCAGGGCGAACAGCCGGAACAGCGCGAACAGGCAGGCAAGATTACGGGCCGAATCAAGAATATAGGCCGTTGTGGAACCCAGGCCGTAAAGCGCGCCGGACAGCGTCCAGGTTGCCGTCAGCGTCAGGGCAATTCCCAGACTGACGCGTGCGCTGCCATAACGGCGCGGCGTGGCCACCAGCCATCCGGCGGTGGTGGTGCAGGAAATCGCACCGGCAACCCAGATGAAAGTCGCCAGATTAAGCCACAGACTGGACGCGCCGGTTTCCATATCAGCGCGCGCCTTCGCGCCACAGCACAACCCGCAGCGTTTGCAGCAGTATCAGCAGATCCAGAAACGGGGTGTAATTCTTGGCATAGTAAAGATCATATTCAAGCTTGTGCCGCGAATCCTCGGTCGATGCGCCATACGGATAGTTGATCTGCGCCCAGCCGGTGATGCCCGGCTTCACCATGTGCCGTTCCGCGTAATAGGGAAGCTGTTTCTCCAGATCGGTCACGAATTCCGGGCGTTCCGGACGCGGGCCGACAAAGCTCATTTCCCCCCTTAAAACCGACCAGGTCTGCGGCAGTTCATCAATCCGGGTCTTGCGGATAAACCGGCCCAGGCGGGTTACCCGCGGATCATCGGCCTGCGCCCACTGCGCCCCGTTTGCTTCGGCATCGCTGCGCATGGAGCGCAGCTTGATCACGTCAAAACACTCACCATAAAGGCCGACCCGGCGCTGGCGGAAAAATGCCGGCCCCTTGCTGTCCAGCTTTACCGCCAGCGCGAACACCACGATCAGCGGCAAGCTGATAATCAGCAGCAACGAACTGGCCGCAATATCAAACACGCGCTTGGCCGCGCTGGAAATCGCCCGGCCAGACGAGAAGCCATCGGAAAAGATCAGCCAGCTTGGATTGAGCGTATCCAGATCAACCCGCCCCGTCTCCCGCTCCAAGAAGCTGGAAAAGTCATTGACGTGAACGCCGGTGGTCTTGATCCGCAGCAGATCGGCCAGCGGCAGCGAATTGCGGCGTTCTTCCAGCGCCAGCACAACCTCGCTGGCCTGAACGGACACGACGTGCTGCGGAAGATTGGCGATCGCGCTGCGTTGAACGGCGTTTTCAACGACCGGCGCGGTGTGAGTCATCGCGATATAGCCGGCAATCAGGAAACCGCTTTCCTCACGTTCGGAAAGTTCGCGCAGGCGGTCAGCACGCCTTCCGGCCCCCAGCACCAGAATGCGCCGGCGCAGCGCCTCTGCACCCAGCACCTTGCCCATCAGCAGCCGGCTGATGGTAGGCAGGAAAAGCGCCAGCACCGATGCATAGGCCAGGGTGGAGCGCCACAACGCCTGGCTTCCGACCAGGAAATCAAGGAAGGACAGGCCGATCGCGGCCAGGCTTACCGCGACAAGCTGGCGCGCACCGGCATAGCGCAGCGAACGCAACGCTTCCGGCCCATAGACCCCCACCGCGACCATTGCGGTCTGCATCGTCACGGCAAAACCCAATGACGACCACAGATGTCCCGCTATCCCTTCGGATGCCATGCCGATCTGCCGCTCGCGCAGGTGCCAGGCAGCCAGACTGGCTCCCGTCATCAGCACAAAATCGATCAGCCCCAGCAGGAGCACCGGATAGGGAACGTAATGTTTGAACAGGCGGATCATGAATCCCCGGGCAGCACCTTCATTGCATTCAGCCGCAAGGACTATCCGCGACAAATGAAATGTCGGTAAATTTTACAGCCAAAGATTGCGGTTGTCACGGCGTTCAGGGCCAAAACACGGGAATGGTAGCGCCGGGGGGACCGTGACGGCGAAAGACGGATTTAACTTTCGCGCGCTAAAGCAGCCTCATGCGCCGCCAAAGCCAAGTCAAAAGCCTTCCGCCCGAACTGCTGCGGCAGTTCGCGATCATCACGCTGATCATTACAGCGGTGATCGCGATGTTTGCGAATGGTGAACAGGCGAAGATCAAAGCCATGGTTGAGGCTCGCGAGGCGAAGAGCAGGCTGGCCACGGCAGAAGCTGAAAAGCTGGGCAAGCGCAAACTGGGGGCCGCATTCAAGGATACTTCGGAAAGGTCTGGTCCAGGCTTTGAGCGACTGAACGACAGTTCCAACGTCAACTCACCGCCCCCTCCCGCACCATCGTCAGAACCGCGGCGCAGCGGGCCGGGCTCCATGCCCCACCAGCCCGAACTGATTACCCTGCGCGACGGGCGAAAGGGGATGGCCATGGAATTCGGCCCCGATGGCAAGCCCCGCCCAATCAAGAAAAACTGGCCGCCACCCCGCGTCCTGACACCGGCGGAAATCAAGGTCATACAGGAACAGGCCCGACTGAAGTAGAGCCTGACAGCAAAGTCAGGTCAGAAACATTCGCGCGCCAGATAAGCGCGGCTTTCCGGGCTGATCATCGCCGCGTGGCCATAGGCCGGATGATCGATCACCACCATGGCCGCTCCCTCGCCCGATTTCCACGCGGCAATCGCGGCGGGTGAAAAATCGAAATGGAAGAAGTGGACGGCGCTCGCCTTGTTGTCACTGGCGCGGGTCCGCTCGGTATCGCCTTCGGGCCGTGCCCGAATCACTTCACCGCCAACATGAATGGATACGTGGTTTTCCACGCCGCCAATCGTGCGCAAAAAAGCGTCGCGGCGATCCGCGTCGGCAACCTCAAACAACAGCGTGCAGGTCAGCTCCGCGCCCTTGGGCACCATCGGGTCATAAGCCGCAAGCTCATCGACAAGCTGCTCCGCCCCGCCCTTTTCGATTCGCAGCATCTCCTGAATCTGCAGCCACATCGAATCCCAGGTTTCGAACAGCACCGTCGCGTGCGGCCCCACCGCCAGCCGCGTCAGTGCCTTGCGGGCAATCGCTTCCTGCTTCTTGTCCGCGCGAATCAGCTCATACTGATCGGACTGCAGGATATCAGCAGGGGTAATCGTGCGGGAATTTCTGGGCATCGTTTATAATCCATAGGCCTTGGCCAGCACTTCGATCGGATGGCCGATCCGCTCCGGAGCCGATCCGCCGGTGCTGGCGATAACCTGTTTGAGGTGCGGCCCGGCAAGCGGACATTCCGAAACGATCAGATCGGGCTGATCCTTGGTCAGGTTGCGCGCGGCTGGCCGACCGATCTTGACCGCGCGGTCAAAGTTTTCCTTGAAGATGCCCCATTTGCCGCCGTGGCCCGAACAGCGATCCGTCAACGCGGGTTTCGCCTCGGGGATCAGGCGCAGCATTTCCATCGCCTTTGGCCCCATGTTCTGGGCGCGGGCATGGCAGGCAAAATGAACGGCGATCGATGCCGGCATCGCGGGGATTGGAGCCAGTCCGTTCGCCTTGCCCAACGCCACGACATATTCCGAAACATCGAAGGTGTGCTGGCTCAGCAGTTTGACCGCCTGATTTTCTGGTTCGATCAGCGGCCATTCGAACTTGAGCATCAGGGCGCAACTGGTGGTCAGCGGCACCACGTCCCAGCCCTGTTCCACCAAGGGCGCAAAGAAGGCCGATATCCGCTGCGCCGCGCTGGCCACGCCCGCCAGATCGCCGTTCTCAAACTTGGGCATGGCGCAGCAATCGGGATGCTCGATCCGGACCTCGACCCCGTTGTGGGCCAGCACCTTGATCAGCGCCAGACCGGGCGTGTCATCGTTGAAATTGTCATGGCACCCGGCATAGACCACAGCGCGCTTGCCAAAGGCCGGCCCATCGGGATTGGGCGGCGGCACGATTCCGGCGGCCTTGTTGACCAGCGGGGTTTCAAGGAAAGCGGGAAGATGCGCGCGGCGATCAATCCCGGTCACCGCCTCGATCGCGGGCCGGGTCACGCCGTTGCCTTCGCGCGTCGCCCAGTTGGCCAGCCCGGCAGCCATCGAACCGATCCGGCCATTGCGGTCCATCTCGGCCAGTTGCCTGTCCATGAAGCCGGTCTGCCCCTTGCGGTTTTCAACCGCGCGGTGCCGCAGCATCAGGTGCGGGAAATCCAGATCGAAGCTGTGCGGAGGCACATAGGGGCACTTCGTCATGAAGCACATATCGCACAGCGTGCAGCCATCGACGACGGCCTTCAACTGGCCGGCATTCAGATCATCCACCTCCTCGTTCGCGCTTTCGTCAATCGCGTCGAACAGGATGGGAAAACTGTCACACAGGTTGAAGCAGCGCCGGCAGCCGTGGCAGATGTCAAACACGCGGCGCAGTTCAGCCTCCAGCGCGGTTTCATCATACCAGCCATCGTCCTGCCACGGAATTGAGTGACGCGTCGGCGCGCCAAGGCTGCCTTCCATGCGGTCTTACCCTTACCAGAATCGCGCCGTTCCCGGATGGGCCGGGAACGGCGCATTTCAATCACGCATCAGCCAGCAGGGTATCCAGGGTCTTTTGGAATTTGCCGGCGTGGCTCTTTTCCGCCTTGGCCAGCGTTTCAAACCAATCGGCGATCTCGTCAAAACCCTCGTCACGCGCGGTCTTGGCCATGCCCGGATACATATCGGTATATTCGTGCGTTTCGCCAGCAATCGACGCCTTGAGGTTCAGCACCGTATCGCCAATCGGCTCGCCCGTGGCAGGATCACCGCAGGCTTCCAGATATTCAAGGTGGCCGTGGGCGTGGCCGGTTTCACCCTCTGCGGTGGAACGGAACACGGCGGCAACATCATTGTGCCCTTCGATATCCGCCTTCTGGGCGAAATAGAGGTAACGGCGGTTGGCCTGGCTCTCCCCGGAAAATGCTTCCTTGAGGTTGCCCTCGGTCTTTGAGCCCTTGAGTTCCATGATCTCTCTCCATCCATGACAGGAAACTGATCATGCTTCCTTGGGCACCTGACGCGCGCAAGGGAACGCGGAAATTCTCCGATCGGTAATCGTTAAAACCGATCAATTTCCTGCGACCGTGTCGCAATTGCGATAAGGAAATGGTGCCCCTGGCCCGACTCGAACGGGCACGTCTTGCGACAAACGATTTTGAGCCTGCCAATTGGCGCTA
Source organism: Pseudomonadota bacterium (assembly GCA_018240895.1). GTDB lineage: Bacteria > Pseudomonadota > Alphaproteobacteria > Sphingomonadales > Sphingomonadaceae > Novosphingobium. Next base: position 73,681 of record JAFEEX010000010.1, read on the forward strand.
GTCTTAACCCCGCCGTTGTGCAGCCGAAAGCACGAAACACTACTACGATCAAGGATTTAGCTTGATCTTAGTGGCCGTCGAAATGCTCCATGCTGTCCGGCAATAGCCGGGAGCCGGGGTTCTGAATGCCCCTATTCGGCTCCTGTTTTTCTAGGTGTTGGAGACGATAGATGGCCAAAATCAAACTGACCAAGACTGCGGTGGACGCCGCAACCGCGAAAGACCGCGACTACGAACTCCGGGATACGATCGTACCCGGCTTCATGCTGAAAGTCACGCCCGCAGGCGGCAAAGTCTTCATGCTGCAATACATGACCAACGCGGGGGTCCGCCGCAAACCCGCCTTGGGTCGATTCGGAGAACTCACCGTCGACCAGGCGCGCAAGCTCGCCCAAGACTGGCTGGCGGAGGTGCGGCAGGGTCGTGACCCCAGCGCCGAAAAGTCGGCGGCCCGCGCGGCGCCGACAATGAAGGAGATGTGCTCGAAGTTCATCGAAGACTATTCAAAGCTGCACAACAAACCGAGCACCGTCGAAGGCAACGAGATGAACATCAAGAACCACATCGTCCCGCGCCTGGGGCGGATGAAGGTTCATGAAGTCACCCGCGCCAACATCTCGGAGTGGATGACCGCGCTGGCGGATCGTCCGATCATCGCCAATCGCTCGCTCGCGCTGCTGCGCAAGATGTTCAACCTCGCCGAGCTGTGGGGCTATCGGCCGGACGGGTCCAATCCCTGCCGGCACGTTCAGAAGTATCAGGAGAAAGGCTCCACGCGCTTCATCACCGATGAGGAGATGCGCAAACTCTTCGCCTATCTCGACGAAGCCGAACGCGACGGCTTGGAGCATCCCTTCATCCTCCTCGCAATCCGGCTTCAGTTCGAGTTTGCCGCCCGCATGTCCGAGGTGCTGGCCCTGGAATGGGAATGGGTCCACCTCGACCAGAGGAAGGTGACGTGGCCGGACAGCAAGACCGGCGGCATGACCAAACCGCTCAGCGACGAAGCGCATCGCCTGTTGAGCGAAGCTCCTCGTTTCGAGGCTTCGCCGTTCGTCTGCCCGTCGATATTCGATCCGGCAATGCGCATGACCGACAACACCTATTCACAAGGTTGGCGGCGCATCCTGAAACGAGCAGGCGTCCCTCATGTCGGCACGCATGGCATCCGCCATCGCGCCGCCACCGAGATCGCCAATTCGGGCGCTCCCCTCAAGGTTGGCATGGCGTTGACCGCGCACAAGACGGTCACGCAGTTCATGCGATACGTCCACACCGAAGACGATCCCGTCCGCATGGCCGCTGACGCCGTGGCGGCCAATCGGCGCAACGTCATCGGCGGGATCGCCATTGCTCCCGCCTCCATCGATGTCGCCCCGATGGATGACATGGAAGACTTCGCCGCCGATCTCGACGCGGCGGTGCCAGCTACCGATCAGCCGGCTTCCCGCCCTCTTGGTTTCGAGGACGGCAACTACACCTCCAGGACGAAGCTCGGGAATTACCGCCCCTTCAGGCATCGGACCGGAGATAACCGTGCGGTGCCTCCCGGCACTCGTCACACCGCAACGACGGAGGCCGCGCAATGAGCAACGCGCCAAAGCGGAAATGGCCCTCGGCGCAGCTCCTCGCGCGGGCGACCTATGTGGAAGAAGCCGGTCCCGTCCGCTTCGTCGATACGGCGGCGGCCGCGCGATATCTCGCCCTAGATGCCCATTCGCTCGAATGCTATCGGTCCCTCGACACGGGACCGGCCTTCTACAAGTTCGGCCGCTATGTCCGCTACGCGGTGGCCGATCTTGATGCTTGGGCCGAGAGCTGCCGGCGAACGCCGGCAGCCGCTCCCAAAGCACCACCCCTCCGATCAATTGACCCGCATAGCTCGGAGGCTATATAATGTGGGAGGTTCAATTCCACGCTGCCTTCGAGGCGGAGGTTTTGACCTTTGAGAGCGATGTCCGTGTCGCCCTGATCGCAGCCGCGAGGCTGCTTCAGGAGTACGGACCTCAGCTTGGGCGGCCTCATGCCGACACGCTCAAAGGCTCGAAACACGCCAATATGAAGGAGCTGCGGTTTGAAGCGGCCGATGGCGAATGGCGCGCAGCCTTCGCCTTCGACCCGGAACGGCGGGCGATCATGCTCGTGGCGGGCGATAAGTCCGGTGGAAGCCAGAAGCGGTTCTACCGACAGCTCATTGCAAAAGCGGATTTCAGGTTTTCCGAGCATGTGGAAAGCCTGAAACCCGCAAAGAAGGGACGTTGAGATGGCACGGAGCCTGAACGAAATCATTGCCGAGTTGCCGCCCGAAGAACAGGCGGAGATCGAGGCGCGCTATCAGGTGCTGAAACAGGAGGTCGATGGCCTGCGCGAGCTGCGCCAGATCGCCGGCAAGGCACAGGAGGACATCGCCTCGGCCCTCAACATCAAGCAGCCGTCGGTGTCGAAGATCGAGAAGCAGGCGGATATGTATCTCTCGACGCTGCGCAGCTATGTCGAAGCCATCGGAGGCAAGCTCGAACTCACGGTGAAGCTCCCATCGCATCCGGCGCTTCATCTCCATAGCCTCGGTGACATGACCATGGGCATCGGAACAGAGGTTCGCACCGTTGCCCGTCGTCGGAAGCAGGCCGGAACAAGGTGAGTAGCCTGAGATGAAGGGGGGAAAGTCTTCCCCCTGGCCGACGCCGAGGTCGTCGGCACACCCCCTTCTGCGGGGAGCCCCCCGCAACGCCCCCTCTATGCCGTCTTGCGCGGCGAGAAGACTTCCCGCGACGCGCGGGCCTGAGAGCCAGGGCGAAGCTGCCGTTCTGGTTCAGCGCGCGCGCCGGTAATGCATGGCGACAGCGCCGTTGCCGAGCGGCGCGGCCGAGATCAGTTCGAGCCGTCGCGTACCGGGTAGTCCGCTCTGGTGGAGGGTCGGGCCATGGCCGGCGATCCTTGGGTGGACGAGGAACTGGTATTCGTCGATCAGATCCAGCCGGTCCAGTTCCGCCGCGAGCTTGCCGCTACCGAGGAGCACGCCGGCCGGGGTTGCGTCCTTGAGCCTTTGCACGCCCGTTCGCAGGTCGCCGGCGATGTGGTGGCTGTTGTTCCACGGGAAGACACTTCGCGTCGACGACGCCACGTACTTCGGCTTGGCATCCAGCTTCACCGCCCACTCACGTATCGCCGGCGGCGCCTCCTCGTCGCCGCGGGCGACTGCCGGCCAGTAGCCCTCCATCATCTCGTAGGTGACGCGCCCCCACAGCATCGCCCCGCTCTCGTCCATAAGGCGGGTGAAGAAGGCGTGTGTCTCGTCGTCGGCAATTCCCTCCTGATGGTCGACACAGCCATCGAGGGTGACGTTGATGCTGAAGGTCAATAGTCCCATGCGGTCAGTCTAAGCCCAGCAATGGAGAATACCTAGAGTGAGAGTGCGGACGGGTTTTCCGTGACGGGTTGAGAGCCGGAGGAGAGTCTTCCGGCGCCCGTCGCGAAGAACCGCGATGTCCAGACATGGTCGCACCCCTCGCGTCGGCACTGACCGGGCGAACCTTTATGACGAAATCACCGACATGATCATCGCAGAGCTGGAAGCCGGCCGCGTGCCGTGGGTCCAACCCTGGGGCACCTCAGTAGCCAAAGCTCCGCTCGGCCTGCCGCGCAACGCCGCCACCTCGCGCAGCTACAGCGGCATCAATGTCCTGATCCTCTGGGGCGCCGTCATCGAACACGGCTTCCCCGGACAGGGTTGGCTCACCTTCCGCCAGGCTCTGTCGCTCGGCGGCCATGTCCGCAAAGGCGAGCGCGGCACCACCGTCGTCTATGCCGACCGCTTCACGCCGGAGGACGAGAAGCGCCGCGCCTTCGAGGCCGGCGAGGAAGCGCAGGCGATCCCGTTCCTCAAGCGCTTCACGGTGTTCAACACGGCGCAATGCGACGGCCTGCCCGACGACATCGAGGCGACCGTGCCTCCGCCGCCGGCCGGCATGATCGAGCCCCAGGTCGAGGCGCTCATCAAGGCGACCGGCATCGACTTCCGCATCGTTGGCAACAGGGCGTTCTACGTGCCGTCTCTCGACCATGTGCAGGTGCCGCCGCCGGCCGCCTACTTCGAGCCGATCAACTGGCACCGGACGGCGCTGCACGAACTCGGTCACGCCAGCGGCGCAGAGCACCGGCTGAACCGGAATCTCTCCGGCGCCTTCGGCTCGAAGCTCTATTCGGTCGAGGAAATCACGGCCGAGCTGATCTCGGCCTTCTGCTGCGCTTCGCTCGGCATCGTCCCGACCGTGCGCCATGCCGACTATATCGGATCGTGGCTGGAGGTGCTGCGCGAGGACAATCGCGCCATCGTCCGCTGCGCTTCGCAGGCGAGCAAGGCGGCGGACTGGCTCCTGTCCTTCCTGCCGGATGCCGAGCGTCTTCCCGACACGGACGACATGCGGAGTGCCGCGTGATGAACGCGCTCGCTTTCCCCGGCTTCGTGCCCGATCCCAGCCTCGCGGCCGATATACAGTTGCGCGTGCTCAGTCTCGGTGCGGGCGTCCAGTCCACCACGCTCGCCCTGATGGCCGCTCATGGTGAAATCGGCCCCATGCCGGATTGCGCGATTTTCGCCGACACCGGCTGGGAGCCCAAGGCGGTCTATGAGCATCTCGCCTGGCTCAGAACGCCCAACGTCCTGCCGTTCCCCGTCCATATCGTGTCAGCCGGGAATTTGCGTGCAGACCTCATTGCCGCCTCGCGCGGTGAACGATGGGCTTCGATCTCGGCTTTCACCCGCACGGTCACGCCGGCCGGCTCCGAACTGCCAGTCTATGATGAGGACGAGAACGGCGACCTCATTCCCGTCGGCTCCCGCATTCTCAAAACCGAGCGCATCGGCGTCGGCATGATCCGCCGGCAATGCACCTCTTCCTACAAGATCGTGCCGATCCGCCGGAAGGTGCGCGATCTGCTCGGCATAGCCGGACGGCGCTCACCCGGATCGCCGGTCGCCGAGCAATGGATCGGCATTTCACTCGACGAGGCGCTTCGCATGAAGCCGTCGTTCGAGGACTGGCAGGTCAACCGCTGGCCGCTGATCGAGCGGGGCATGACCCGGCACGACTGCCTGCGCTGGCTGGAGCGTCATGACTATCCCCTGCCGCCCAAGAGCGCC
>JAFEEX010000011.1 GCA_018240895.1 Pseudomonadota bacterium
AGATAATTATGAATCAGACTCTGATCATCTCACCGTTATCAAATCGCGAACGCCGCCTGCTGTCAGACAATTGTCCACAATGTTTCAGAACAAAAGACAGCCGGTTTACGTTCAAACCGTTTGGACCAGACCATCAGCCAATCTCGCTCCCCTCCACCATCGGTCTGCTTTCGCGCGTGCCGCGATACCGTGCATCCGGTTCGGTCGGTCCCGGTGAGATCACCACGTAATCATCGTGCACTTCCAGCAGCGTGCCGACAAAAGGCCAGCCTTCCATCGTGCTGACCGTATAGCTTACCGTATCGCCAACCTTGAAGGTGGCGGGATCGAAATTGAAATTGAACGGGCAATCCTCGCCCTCTCCGCCCATGCCGCGCATTGTCGTTCTCCTTTACCGAGAGCATAGACTTGGAATCTGCAAAGAAAAGACGGACAAGCCGCGATGATGCCAGACCATTTCGCGATTCCTCTGCTGCTGTTCTATCTTGCGCTGATGCTGTCCATGCTGCTGCGGGCAATGCTGCGCCCGCTGCGCGAACCGGCATCGCGTATTGCCTGGGTAATCACGATCCTGGTGGTGCCGGGAATCGGGATACTGGCCTATCTGCTGCTGGGTGAGGCGCGGATCAGTGCCCGGCGGCGTGCGCGCTTTGCCGCGATCGAGGCGCGCCTGCCGCGGCCCGATGGCGATCCCGAAGCGGCGCGGCTGGTTGGTGACGGCCCTTACGCCGCCCCGTTCGCGCGCGGACGGTCAGTCAACGGCTTGCCGCCAACGCTGTATAACCGCGCCCGGCTTGCCGCTGACAGCGATGCCGCAATCAATGAAATGATCGCCGATGTCGATGCCGCGACTGAAACGGTTCACGTCTGCTTCTACATCTGGCTGGCCGATCACAACGGCCTGAAGTTCAAGGACGCGCTGATCCGTGCGGCGCGGCGCGGGGTCCAGGTGCGCGCGCTGGCCGACGCGCTGGGGTCACGCAGTTTTCACCGCTCTCCCAATTGGCAAGAGCTGCTGGACGGCGGGGTTCAGGCGCGGATTGCCTTGCCGGTGGGCGGGCTGATCTGGACGCTGATTCGCGGCCGGGTGGACCTGCGCAATCACCGCAAGGTGGTGGTGGTGGACAACCGGATCGCCTGGTGCGGCAGCCAGAACTGCGCCGACGCCGCGTTTGAAATCAAGCCGCGCTTCGCCCCATGGGTGGACATCATGACGCGCTGGACCGGCCCGGTGGCGCGGCATTGCCAGTTTCTGTTCGCGGGTGACTGGATGGCGGAACACGGCGATGACATTACCGCCCTGCTTGCCCCCGGCCCGGCCCATGCCACCGGCCAGATCGCCGGAATCCCCGCGCAAGTGATCGGCACCGGCCCGGTTCTGTCCTACGCCGCGATGACCGAATGCTTCACCGAACTGATCCATTCCGCGCGGCAGGAACTGGTGATCACCACGCCCTATTTCGTGCCGGACGAACAATTGCTGTTCGCTATTCTTTCAGCAGCCCGGCGCGGGGTGCGGGTTGTGCTGGTGCTGCCCCGCCGCAATGACAGCTGGATCGTGGCCGGGGCCAGCCGCAGCACCTATGCCGATCTGCTGCTGGCCGGGGTTCATCTGTACGAATTCCGCCCCGGCCTGCTTCATGCCAAGACCATGGTTGCTGACAATGTGACGGTGCTGATCGGTTCAGCCAATCTGGACCGGCGCAGTTTCGAACTCAATTTCGAGAACAACATCCTGTTCACCGATCCAGCCTTTGCCGCAGAAATCCGCGCGCGGCAGGATCACTGGCTGTCCCAGTCAGGCCGGGTCACGATTGAACGGGTCAAGAATTTCGGGCTGGCCGAACGGCTGTGGCAGAACCTGATGGCGATGTTCAGTCCGCTGCTTTAACCGCCGGCCGCCCCCCGTTTAGCCGGATTTCGCCTTGGCAATGATCGCCGCGATTTCGTCCAGCAGGCCCAGTCGCTGTTTCTTGAGCGATTCCGCATATTCGTCCGATGGCGTTTCGACGCCGGCCTCGATCCGGTGAATCTCGTCATTCACCCGGTGATAGCGCTCTGCCAGGGTAGCAAAGTGCGGGTTGTTGAGCTTCAGATCGTGCAGGATCGCGCGATCAGCGGGGAATTCGTCAGCCAGCTCATGAGGGGTATTTGACATCCGTGCTCCAATGCATGGGGTTGATGGATGGATAGTGGCAAAGCGCCTGCAACCTTGTCTTGCGATCGGTCAAAACATTCAACAAAAATGCAAAAGGGCCGCCGGATTGAACCGGCGGCCCTTTCATTCATGCCGAAAGGACGGTGGGGTCAGCCCACGATTTCTTCTGGCTTGAAGAAGTAGGCGATTTCGATCGCCGCGTTTTCATCCGAGTCAGAACCGTGAACCGAATTGGCCTCGATCGATTCGGCCAGTTCCTTGCGGATCGTGCCGGGTGCGGCGTCCTTGGGGTTGGTTGCGCCCATCACGTCACGGTTGCGCTGCATGGCGTCTTCGCCTTCCAGCACCTGCACCACGACCGGGCCGCTGATCATGAAATCAACCAGTTCGCCAAAGAACGGGCGTTCCTTGTGAACCGCGTAAAAACCTTCGGCCTGCTGTCGGCTCATGTGGATGCGCTTTGATGCGACGACGCGCAGCCCGGCGTCTTCCAGCATTTTGGTAACCGCGCCGGTCAGGTTGCGGCGGGTGGCATCGGGCTTGATGATCGAAAAGGTGCGGGTAACCGCCATGGGACATTCCTTGAGAATTGTTTTGGTCTGGAAAGGTGGCGCGCCACTAGCCGCTAAAATGCTGCACCGCAAGACGATGACGCGTTCACGCCGCCTTTACCCAGCGTCCGTCCTCCTGCCGCCAGTAATTGCGCTGCAAGCCTTCCTTCCCGTCAAGATTGCGCCAGGTAGCGCGGGCACCATCAATGGTATCGCCATCAAACAGCAGGAACGCACGGTCAAATTGCAACGCTTCCTCGCGCCAGCGCCCGTCCGCCAGGGCAATGTGGCGGGCACCGTTGGCAGGCTGGACGGCATCGGCGATCAGGATCGGCTGGCGTTCGTCATGCCCCGCGCCGGCCTCGCCGTGGGCCAGGAATACGCCGCGTTCCCACAGCGCGCGGTCTATCCGCCCGGTCAGGTCTGCATCGGCCGATACCACCAGCAGCCGTTCCCCCGACGCGATCACCTTTCCGGCGATCAGCGCCAGCGCCGCTTCGGCGGGATCGCGGCTGAGCTGATAGAAATCAACCTGCACCGGGCCTGCCCCTACCCCTCAAGGTTGTCCCGCACGAAGCGATCAAGCACGCGCACGCCATAACCCGTTGCGCCCTTGTCCCAGGTCTGGCCCGGCTTGGCCGCCCAGACCATTCCGGCAATATCCAGGTGCGCCCAGGGACGCCCCTTGTCGACAAAGCGCTGGATGAACTGCGCCGCGGTGATCGATCCGCCTTCGCGCGGGCCAACGTTCTTCATATCGGCAATCGGGCTGTCGATCAGCTTGTCATAGGCCGGGCCAAGCGGGAAGCGCCACAGCTTGTCGCCCGATGTTTCGCCCGCCGCCAGCAGCTTGGCCGCCAGCGCATCATCGTTGGAAAAGATCCCGCCATGCTCGTTGCCAAGCGAAATGATCATCGCCCCGGTCAGCGTCGCCAGATCGACGACCGCGACGGGATCATATTCCTTCTGCGTCCAGGTGATCGCATCGCACAGCACCAGCCGCCCTTCGGCGTCGGTGTTGATCACTTCAATCGTCTGGCCCGACATGGAGGTGACGACATCGCCCGGGCGCTGTGCGCCGCCATCGGGCATGTTTTCAACCAGCCCGCATACGCCTATGACATTGGCCCTGGCCTTGCGCTTTGCGAGGGCAAGCATGGCCCCGGCAACCGCCCCGGCCCCGCCCATGTCCCACTTCATGTCCTCCATCCCGGCGGCGGGTTTCAGGCTGATGCCGCCAGTGTCAAAGGTTACGCCCTTGCCGACGAAGGCGGTGGGCTTTTCTCCCTTGGCCCCGCCCAGCCATTCCATGACCAGTATCCGGGCTGGCCGCACCGATCCCTGCGCCACGCCCAGCAGCGCGCCCATGCCCAGCGCCGCCATTTCCGTGTCATCCAGCACCCGGATATTGACCCCGGTGCCCTTCAGCCGGGCGGAAACCCGTTCAACGAAGCTTTCGGGATAGATCACATTGGCCGGCTCGGTCACCAGTTCACGGGTCAGTTCCACGCCCTGGGCCAGGGCATCCTCTGCCTCCCACGCGGTCTGGATTCCATCGGGCGCGCCGACCACGCGGATCGTTGCCAGCGTTGCCTTCTGCTCATCGGGCAGGCGGGTGCGATAGATATCATGCCGCCAGGCGCGCAGCCGTGCCCCCAGCAGCACTGCAACGGCCTCTGCCGGATCAAGACGGCTGCCGGTGAAATCGATGGTCAGCGCCGTTTCCCCCGATGCGGCATATTTGGCGGCAAGCGCAGCCCCCGCCTTTTCCAGCGCGGCACTGCGGTCTTTTGACCCCGGCTCTCCCGCCCCGGCAAGCGCCAGCCGCGCCACAGCGCCGTTTTGCGAAACGAACCCTTCAAAGAATTGCCCAGCCTTGCCCGAAAAGCGTGAGGCGTCTGCACCGGCCACCAGTGCAGGATCAAGATCACCGGGCAGCGCATTCTGGTTGACGATCCGGGCGACGGGGCCATCGGAACCGGCGGGCAAAGCGGAAAGAAATTCGATTTTCATGCGGGCTCCCACGGCAAGGGCTGGCCTTGCGACAAAGCGTTGAGGCAAATGATTTGCGTGGATTGCAGTTAGGCGCGGGCGGTGCGATAGGCAAGCCATGGTCCCTGCGCCGCGGCCCCGACCGCAACCGTTTGAATTTTCTGTTTCGGGTAGGCGTTGTGGCGCTGCCCTGTTTGCGCTCGCGCTTCTGGCGATGTCCGCGCGGGCCCAGGCGCAGGATGCGGCAAGCCCTCATCTGGCCGATACCGCAGGCAGCACCGCGCAGGCGGTTGCCGTGGAAAGCGATCAGATCGCCTTCGAAGCGGACGGCGTGTCTTACGACAACGATGGCGATGCGGTAACCGCGTCGGGCAATGTGGTACTGCGACGCGACAAGCAATCGGTGCGCGCCGATCAGGTGGTGTGGCACCGCAAGACCGGGCAGATCATGGCCACCGGCAACATCCGGTTAGTCGATCCCGATGGCAACCAGCTGTTTTCCGATTCGCTGGAACTGACGGACCAGTTCAAGACCGGGGCGATGCAGCATATGCTGCTGGCGCTGCGCGAAGGCGGACGGCTGGCGGCGATCAAGGGGGAACGCGGCGCGGACGGGCGGATATATCTGTCCAATGCCGCCTACAGCGCCTGCGCGGTGGAGGATGACAAGGGCTGCCCGCGCAATCCAAGCTGGCGGATCACCTCGCAAAAGGTGGTGTTCGATCCTGACAAGAAGCAGGTCCGCTTTACCGGCGCGCGGCTTGAACTGTTTGGCGCGCGGTTGATGCCCTTGCCGGGCCTGGTCCTGGCGACCGATGGCCGCCCGATCAACGGCCTGCTGATCCCCGACATCCGCTATTCGACGTCCAACGGGATTGAGCTGGTCAACACCTGGTATCAACGCCTTGGCGCCAACAAGGATCTGGCGGTATCCGGCTATCTCTACACCAAGGCGGCACCGATGGTTGCGGCAACCTATCGCCAGCTTGCCAGCCAGGGTGCGTTCCAGATCACCGGCTATGCCACCTATGGATCGCGCATTCCGATTTCGACGGCCACCGCAACCAGCCAGAATGACTTTCGCGGCTATATCAACGCCAATGGCAGGTTTCAGTTCGATCCCAACTGGAGCCTGACCTTTTCGGGCAGGGCCGTCACCGACCGGACTTTCCTGCGCCGCTATGACATCAGCCGCGATGATCGGCTGCGTTCGATGATCGATCTGGAGCGGATTGATGACACCAGCTATCTGTCAATCGCCGGGTGGGCCACGCAGACGCTGCGGGCCGGTGACAGTCAGGGGCAGGTGCCGATCGCGCTGCCGGTGATCGATTACCGGCGGCGGCTGTCCGATCCGGTGCTGGGCGGCAAGGTGGAACTGCAACTGAACTCGCTGGCGATCACCCGTACCGCCGGTCAGGACACGCAGCGCGCCTTTGCCAGTGCGCGGTGGGATTTGCGCAGGCTGACCCCCTGGGGCCAGGAAGTGACCTTTACCACCCTGCTGCGCGGCGATGTCTATCACACCGATCAGACCGGACTGACCAGCACGGCAATCTATCGCGGCAATCCGGGCTGGGAACTGCGCGGCCTCGCCACCACGGCAATGGACGTGAAATGGCCGCTGGTCGGTGCACTCATGGGCGGCACCCAGGTTCTGACCCCACGTTTTCAGGTGGTGGCCAGCCCCACCCTGGCCAACCTTTCCGTCCCCAATGAGGATAGCCGGGCGATCGATCTGGAAGATTCCAACCTGTTCGCGCTCAACCGCTTTCCCGGCTATGACCGGGTGGAAGACGGGGTGCGGTTTACCTATGGCTTTGACTGGGCGTGGGAACGGCCCAACTGGCGGATCATTTCCACGATCGGTCAATCCTATCGCCTGACCAGCCGCCCCACCCTGCTGCCCAGCGGCACCGGCCTGTCCGACCGGACATCCGACATTGTCGGGCGGACCGAGATACGGTTCAAGGACTTCGTCAAGTTCACTCATCGCTACCGGCTCGACAAGAGCAATCTGGCGGTGCGGCGCAACGAATTTGACGCGGCGGTCGGCTCCAACCGAACTTACGCAGAGGTTGGCTATCTGCGGCTGAATCGCAACATCAGCTCCGCTATCGAGGATCTGCGCGACCGTGAAGAGGTCCGGTTTGCCGGCAGGGTAGGCTTTGCGCGCTATTGGTCAATCTTCGGATCGGGCGTGATTGACCTGACCAGTTCAAAGGAAGATCCCACTCTGGTCGGGGCCGATGGATTTCAGCCGGTCCGCACCCGGCTTGGCGCGGCTTACCGTGATGATTGCATCGAACTCGATTTCACCTGGCGGCGTGACTATGTGGCGACCGGGGACGCGCGGATGGGCAACACCTTTGAAGTGCATTTCGCGATCCGCAACCTCGGCTTCCGGTGATAGGGCAAACAGGCGCATTGGCAGCCCCGTGCAAACAGGCTATCCGCCGCCCACAGATGGATCACGCTCAGCCAGGGTTAAGCCGCATCGCTCCAATTCGCGCGGCAGGTCCGGCTGGGTGCAGACCCGCCGTTTTTGGGAATTGACACACGGTGAAACTGATTACGTCCTTGCGCAATCCGGCCCATGCGGCCCTTGCCCCGTTGATTGCCGCAGCACTGTCGTTTGGCGGAGTGGCGCGCGCGCAGGAAGCATCGGGCGCGCTGAACCTGCCTGACAATCCGCAATTCTTCGCCAAGGAAGACCCCAACAACCGCAAGGCCAAGGTGGTGATCAATGGTGAGGTTATTACCGGCACCGATGTCGATCAGCGCGTCGCGCTGATTGTCGCGGCCAGCGGCAACAAGATTTCGCCCGAAGAACTGCAACGGCTGAAGTTGCAGGTGCTGCGCAACCTGATGGACGAAACACTGCAAATCCAGGAAGCCAACATCCAGAAGGTTTCTGTCGACGAATCCGAAGTCGACCAGACCTATGCCCGCGTCGCGAGCCAGAACTTTGGCCAGGATACCAAGGCGATGGACGCCTATCTTCAGAAGATAAATTCATCGCCAGCCTCGCTAAAACGGCAAATTCGCGGGGAGCTTTCGTGGCAGCGGCTGCTGCGCCGCAATGTCCAGCCCTTCGTCAACGTTTCTGACGAAGAGGTTCGCGACGTGATCAAGCGGATGCAGGATGCCAAGGGCACCGAGGAATACCGCGTCGGCGAAATCTTCCTTTCCGCCACCGATGAGAACAAGGCAGCGGTTTTCGAAAACGCCAAGAAGATCGTCGATCAGCTCAAGGCGGGCGGATCGTTCCAGGGCTATGCCCGCCAATATTCCGAAGCCTCGACCGCGGCCGTTGGCGGCGATCTTGGCTGGATCAGGCTGGGCCAGTTGCCCAACGAACTGGGCAGCGCATTGCAGCAGCTTTCCCCCGGGCAGCTGGTCGGCCCGATCGAAACCCGCGGCGGCTTTTCGATACTGGTTGAAATTGACAAGCGCCAGGTGCTGACCGCCGATCCGCGCGATGCGGTCCTCAGCCTCAAGCAAATCTCGATCAGCTTCCCCAAGGGCACGACCGAGGCCCAGGCCACCGCACGCGCCAAACAGTTTGCCGATGCGATGCACACCGCACGGGGATGCAGCACGGTTGATCCGATTGCCCAGAGCCTTGGTGCGGATGTGGTCACCAACGATCAGATGAAGGCGCGCGATCTGCCCGCGCAGCTTCAGCATATGGTGCTGGGCCTGTCGCTGGGCGAAACCACCGCCCCGTTCGGATCGATCGAGGAAGGGGTGCGCGTGCTGATGCTGTGCGGGCGGGATGATCCCAAGACGGCAACCGAGCCGAATTTTGAGGAAATCCAGTCCCAGATCGAGGATGAACGGGTCAACAAGCGCGCCCAGACCTATCTGCGTGACCTGCGCCGCGACGCGATCATCGATTACGATTGATGGAACCCGCGCCGCTCGCTGTATCGCTGGGCGATCCGGCGGGCGTTGGGCCGGAACTGATCGTTCAGGCCTGGGCGCAGCGCGATGCCGAAGGACTGCAACCGTTCTTCGCTGCTGGCGGGGCCGATCTGCTGGCCATGGCGGCCAGAACGCGCGGGATCGACCTGCCGGTCGTCCAGATTTTCCATCCGGTCGAGGCATTGGACTGTTTCCATCGCGCCCTGCCCGTGCTGGCCGGTGCCGACGGAGACTATACCCCCGGCCTGCCCGACCGGGACGGTGCGCGGCTGGCGCTTGCCTCGCTGACCGAAGCCGTCCGCCTTACCATCGAAGGCGGGGCCGAGGGGGTTGTTACCGGCCCGATCGCGAAAGCGCGGCTGGCAGAGGTTGGCTTCACTTATCCCGGCCAGACCGAATTCGTTGCCGAGGCCTGCGAGGTTCACCCCGGCGATGCGGTGATGATGCTGGCCGGACCGCGCCTGCGCACCGTGCCGCTGACGGTTCACATTCCGCTGGAGCGGGTGGCCACCGAACTGAGCGATGCGCTGATCGAGCGCAAGGGCCGGATCGTCGCCATGGCGCTGATGCGCGATTTCGGGATTGCCGCGCCGCGCATCGCGGTCGCCGCGCTCAATCCCCACGCGGGCGAGGAAGGCCGCATGGGCGATCAGGAAGCAAGGCTGATAGCGCCCGCGATCGAACGGCTGCGCACGGAGGGCATCGCCATCGACGGCCCCTTCCCCGCTGACGGCCTGTTCGCCCCGCGCAGCCGCGAAAGTTTCGACGTGGCGCTGTGTATGTACCACGATCAGGCGCTGATCCCGCTGAAGACGCTGGATTTCGATTCCGGGGTCAATGTTACGCTGGGCCTGCCGATCATCCGCACCAGCCCCGATCACGGCACCGCCTTTGGCATCGCCGGCAAGGACATTGCCGATCCGGGCGCGATGATCGCCGCAATCCGCATGGCCGGTGAATGCGCCGAGCGGAGGTATGGCGGGTGATCCTTCCCCCCTTGCGCGAGGTCATTTCGCGTCACGGCCTGTCCGCCAGCAAGGCGCTGGGCCAGAACTTTCTGTTCGATGAGCAGCTGCTGGACCGGATCGCGGCGATTCCGGGCAAGCTTGATGGGCAGCAAGTGCTGGAAATCGGCCCTGGTCCGGGCGGGCTGACCCGCGCGCTGCTGCGCGCCGGGGCGCAGGTCATCGCGATCGAGATGGACCGCCGCTGCCAGCCTGCCCTGGCTGAGCTGGCCGAAGCCTTCCCCGGCAAATTGCGCGTGATCGAGGGGGATGCGATGAAGGTCGATCACGGCATCGCCGGCCCTTACCATGTCGTTGCCAACCTGCCTTACAATGTCGGCACCGCCCTATTGGTTGGCTGGCTGGGCGGGCAGGACTGGCCTCCACAATGGGCCAGCCTGACCCTGATGTTCCAGCTTGAGGTTGCCCAGCGGATCGTCGCCGAAGCGGGCAGCGACGCCTATGGCCGGCTTGCCGTGCTGGCGCAGTGGCGATCGGCCGCGAAGGTTGCGATGAAGGTCCACCGCAGCGCCTTCACCCCGCCGCCCAAGGTGATGAGCGCTGTGGTCCACCTGACTCCATCGGCAATGCCTCAAGGCGTTTCGGCGCGCGCGCTTGAACGGGTTACCGAGGCCGCCTTTGGCCAGCGCCGCAAGATGCTGCGCCAAAGCCTGAAGGGCGTGCCGGGGGCGCTCGCCGCATTGGAAACGCTTGGCATTGACCCGCAGCGCCGCGCCGAAACGCTGAGCGTGGCGGAATTTGTGGAGATCGCGCGGAAATTGAGTCCGCTGCAGGAATAATTTGCCAAGCTTTTGGCGGTAAACCCTGCTCACCAATCGCTTTGGAAAGGCCAGACATGGAAAGCGACGAAGATCGCATCCGCAGCGTAAAGCGGATATTCTCCCTGATGGGCGTGAGCCTGCTGGCAGGTGCCGGACTTGTCGCCTGGTTCCAGAAGGTTACGATCCATGGCCGCAGAGGACCGCCGGTTACCTATACCGGAACGCAGGCCGTGGAATGGGCCGGCCTGTTTGCCTGCATCGGCATCGGGTTGATCGGCGTGAACTTTCGCAGCCGCCAGATATTTGCAATCTGGCTTGGGCTGTGGCTGGCGGCGGGGGTCGCGACCGTCCTCCTCCCCGCCTTCGTTCACGCCTGAACGATCAGCCGCCCTTCTTCACCCGCCGCCACTGGTGGAGCAGCGGTTCAGTATAGCCGTTGAGCTGTTCAACGCCTTTGAACACCAGATCGCAGGCGGCACGGAACGCCGGCTTGTCCTCGTTGCCAATCAGCGGCTCATAGGCCGGATCGCCAGCGTTCTGGGCATCAACCTTTGCCGCCATGCGGCGCAGGCTGTCCATCACCTGCGCCTCTGTGCAAATCCCATGAAGCAGCCAGTTGGCCATGTGCTGGCTGGAAATCCGGAGGGTCGCGCGGTCTTCCATCAAGCCGACATCATTGATGTCCGGCACCTTGGAACAGCCGACCCCCTGATCGATCCAGCGCACCACATAACCCAGCAGGCCCTGGGCGTTGTTGTCCAGTTCCTCACGCACTTCATCTTCAGAGAAGTTGCGCCCCAGCGCCAGCGGCACGGTCAGCAGCGCGTCAAGCGGCGGGACCGGCTGGGCGGCAAGATCGCGCTGAACGTCGAACACCCCGACCTGATGATAGTGCATGGCGTGCAGCGTTGCCGCCGTGGGTGACGGCACCCAGGCGGTGTTGGCGCCCGATCTGGGGTGGCCAATCTTCTGCTCCATCATGTCGCGCATCTTGTCCGGCGCGGCCCACATCCCTTTGCCGATCTGCGCCTTGCCCGAAAGCCCGCAGGCGAGGCCAACCTGCACGTTGCGCTTTTCATAGGCGTCGATCCACGCGCTCTGCTTCATCTCGCCCTTGCGGACCATCGGCCCGGCGCGCATCGAGGTGTGGATTTCATCGCCGGTGCGATCAAGGAAGCCGGTATTGATAAACACCACCCGGTCCTTCACCGCATGGATGCAGGCCGCCAAATTGGCGCTGGTGCGCCGTTCCTCGTCCATTACCCCCACCTTGATGGTATGGCGAGGAAGCGCGAGCAAATCCTCCACTGCATCGAACAAGGCATTGGTAAAGCCGGCTTCTTCCGGCCCGTGCATCTTCGGCTTGACGATATAGATACTGCTTTCGCGGCTGTTACGGACCTTGCCCAGGCCCTTAACATCCTGCGCGCCGATCGCGCTGGTGATCACGGCGTCCAGGATCCCTTCTGGCACTTCGGAGCCATCCGCCAGCAGCACCGCCGGATTGGTCATCAGGTGGCCGACATTGCGCACGAACAACAGGCTGCGCCCGGGCAGCACCAGATCGCTGCCGTCGTTTGCGGTCCAGTGCCGGTCCGCAGCGAGCGTCCGGGTCATGGTCTGCCCGCCCTTCTGGAAGGTGTCCGCCAGATCCCCGCGAATCACGCCCAGCCAGTTGCGATAGGCAGCCAGCTTGTCTTCGGCATCAACCGCCGCAATCGAATCCTCAAGATCGCAGATCGTGGTCAGCGCCGCTTCCAGCACCACGTCGGCGATCCCGGCCTTGTCGTTACGGCCAATCGGATGATTGCGATCCAGCACCAGTTCGATGTGCAGGCCGTTGTTGGCAAGCAGCAGCCCGCCCGGCTTGTGCCCAACCAGATGCCCCGGATCGGCCAAAGGCGGCATCCCTTCTCCGTCCCAGTCGGACCAGCTCATGTCGCCAAGCGGAACGGCCTGATCAAGGAAGGCACGCGCCGCGCGGATCACCTCGCCGCCACGCACCTCGTCATAGCCGCCGGACCTCGCCGGAGCCGCATCGAGCGCATCGGTGCCATAGAACGAGTCATACAGGCTGCCCCAGCGGGCATTGGCGGCGTTTAGCAGGAACCGGGCGTTGAGCACCGGCACCACCAGTTGCGGCCCGGCCATCAGCGCAATCTCGCGATCAACCTTGGCAGTGCCAACCTGGAACGGGGCCGGCTCGGGAACCAGATAGCCGATCGAGGTCAGGAAGGCGCGGTATTCCTGCGGATCGATCGGCTTGCCGGCGCGAGCCAGATGCCAGGCATCGATTTCAGCCTGAAGGATATCGCGCTTGGCCAGAAGCTTTCGGTTCTGCGGTACGAAGCTGTCCAGCAGCGCCGCGAAGCCCTGCCAGAAGGCCGCCGGATCCTGACCTAGGGGGGACAAAACCTCCCCCTCTATGAACGCCGCCAGCGCCGCATCGACCTGCAGCCCGTTCTTTTCAACCCGATCGCTCATGAGAAACCCTCGCCAAAGTGAATGCCGGCCATGCAAGCCGCATGGCCACGGATAGACGCCAATTCCGGGGAGGAACGGCTGGCCTATGCCGCAGTTGCGAAGACTTGGCAACGGGCGGCTTTGGCGATCACCAGCGGGATTTGGCGCGGGGGTTGGACTGCGCTCGCGGCTCGGCTAGAGACGGCTTCAAATGCAACAGCTTTCCCCTTCAGAACAGGCGCTGATCGCGCGTATCGACCCGGCGCCGATGCTGGATCAGGTATTGGCGTGGAGCGCGATCAACACCGGAACCGGCAACCTGCCGGGGCTGGCCCGGCAGTGGGATGCGCTGGCCGACGCCTTTTCCGTCCTGCCCGGCACCATCAGCGCAGTGCAAGCCGCGCCGGTCGGTGCGATTGCCGCCGATGGCACCGGGAAGGAAATTGCCAATGGCGCACACCTGGTGCTGCGCGTCCGCCCGGATGCCCCGCGCCGCTTGCTGCTGACCGGCCACATGGACACCGTGTTCCCCGCAAATCATGCCTTTCAGCAAACCGTCTGGGCGGACGATGCAACGCTGAACGGGCCGGGCGTGGCCGACATGAAGGGCGGGATCGCGGTGGTCCTTGCCGCGCTGCAAGCCTTTGAAACGAGCGCGTTCGCCCCGCAGACCGGTTATGACGTGATGATCAATTCCGATGAGGAAACCGGCAGCCTTTCATCCGCCACGCTGATCACAGATCTGGCCGCGGGCAAACTGGCCGCGCTTACCTATGAACCCAGCGCGCAGCCTGATGGCACCCTGGCCGGCGCGCGCGCAGGCAGCGGCAATTACAGCGTGGTAATAACTGGCCGTTCGGCTCATGCCGGGCGCAACCCGCAGGACGGGCGCAATGCCATTGTCGCGGCGGCTGACCTGGCGGTGCGGCTGAAGGCGCTGATGCGCGACGGGCTGGCAATCAATCCGGCCAAGATCGATGGCGGCAGCGCCAACAATGTCGTGCCCGATTCCGCCGTGCTGCGGTTCAACATTCGCCCCCGCACCCCGGATGATGCCGCTGCGTTCCACCGGCAATTCACCGCGCTGCTGGCTGAGCTTTCCGCAATGCACGACCTGACGATGCACAGCCACGGCGGGATCAGCCGTCCGCCCAAGCCGATCGACGCCCGCGCGGAAAAGCTGTTCGGCCTGGTGGAGGAATGCAGCGCCCTGCTGGGGTCACCAATCACCCGCATCGCCTCTGGCGGGGTGTGCGATGGCAACAATATCGCCGCCTGCGGGGTGCCTGTGGTTGACACCATGGGGGTGCGCGGCGGCGCCATCCATTCGCCAGATGAATTCCTGATCGTCCCAAGCCTTGGGGAACGGGCGCGGCTGTCCGCGCTGGTGCTTCATCGCCTTGCCAGCGGAGCCACGCTTTGACTCACATAATCCGCGCCGCCACCCCGGCGGATCTTCAACACATCTATGAAATGGCCAAGCGGACCGGGGGCGGGTTCACCAACCTGCCGCCAGACCGCCCGGCGCTGACCGCCAAGCTGGAACGATCAATGGCGGCCTACAGCCGGGTTGGCGATTCGGTGGGTGATGATCTGTTCGTCTTCGTGCTGGAAGATACCGCCACGGGTGAAGTGCGCGGCACCTGCCAGATCTTTTCCGCGGTCGGCCTCAAGTGGCCGTTCTATTCCTATCGGATCGGCGCGCTGACTCAGCATTCGACCGAACTGGAGCGCACCTTCCGCGCCGACATCCTCAACCTGTCAACCGATCTTGAGGGCGCGACCGAGGTGGGCGGGCTGTTCCTGCACCCGGGCGAGCGGTCCGGCGGGCTGGGAATGCTGATCGCGCGCAGCCGCTATCTGTTCATCCGCAACCACCGCCCACGCTTTGCCGACCGCACCCTGGCCGAGCTGCGCGGGGTGATTGACGAGGCTGGCGGGTCGCCGTTCTGGGACGGGGTTGCCGGGCGCTTCTTCGGGATGAATTTCCAGGACGCCGATGAATTCAATGCCAAGCACGGCAATCAGTTCATCGCCGATCTGATGCCCAAGCACCCAGTCTATATCGCGATGCTGTCTGACCATGCCCGCTCCGTGATCGGCGTGCCCCATCCATCGGGCCGCGCTGCGATGAGAATGCTGGAAAATGAAGGGTTTGCCTGGGAAAATTACATCGACATCTTTGATGGCGGGCCGACCATGACGGTGCGGACCGATCAGATTCGCTCAATCCGCGAAGCCGCCGATGATGTAGTCGCGGCGGTTGACCCCACGCTGGGCGAACACGGCGGCGGGGAAATGCGTCTGGTGTCGGTTGGCACCATGGCCGATTTCCGCACCGCCTATGGCTGGACCGCGCCCAGGGGGGATGGCATCGCGCTGGACGCCGCCTGCGCTGCGGTACTGCGGATCGAACCGGGCATGACCGTCACTCACGTCGCGAGGTGGTGAGCATGGCGCAGGTGGAAATCAACTTCGACGGGATTGTCGGCCCCAGCCACAACTATGCCGGGCTAAGCCTGGGCAACCTGGCTGCGACAGCCCATGCTGGCGACACGTCCCACCCCCGCGCCGCAGCGCTGCAAGGGGTGCAGAAGATGCGGCACAACATGGCGCTGGGGCTGGTCCAGGGTTTTCTGCTGCCCCTGCCCCGCCCCAACGCGGTCTTCCTTGACGCCATCGGTGCGGACGGCAGCGAAGATCGCCGCCTGCTGGCCGCCGCATGGTCCGCCAGTTCGATGTGGACCGCCAATGCCGCCACGGTATCGCCCGCCGCCGATACGCAGGACCAGCGCTGTCACCTGACGGCGGCCAATCTTGTCACCATGCCACACCGGTCGCAGGAATGGCCCGATACGCTACGCCAGCTTCGCACCGCTTTTGCCGACACCGCGCATTTCGCGGTTCACGAGGCGGTACCGCCGTGCTTCGGCGATGAAGGCGCGGCGAACCATATGCGGATGGGGCCAGGCCACGCGGCGTCGGGGATCGAGATATTCGTCTATGGCAAAAGCGGCGGTGCATTTCCCGCGCGCCAGCATGAACAGGCCAGCCGCGCAGTGGCGCGCATCCACGGCCTTGACCCGGCGCGGGTGCTGTTTGTTGAGCAGAACCCTGAAGCGATCGCCGCCGGGGCCTTCCACAACGATGTGGTTGCGGTTGCCAACGAACGAGTGCTGTTCACGCACGAACTGGCCTTTGCTGATCCCACCGGCACCTACGCCGCGATCCGCGCGCTGTTGCCAGAGGCGGAGATTGTGATCGTTCCTGCCGATGCGGTCAGCCTGGCCGATGCGATCAAATCCTATCTGTTCAACGCCCAGCTTCTGACCCTGCCCGGCGGGGAAATGGCCCTGGTGATCCCGCTTGAGGCCTGGGAACACCCCCGCGTCAGGGCGTGGCTGGACGGGATGCT
Organism: Pseudomonadota bacterium; assembly: GCA_018240895.1. GTDB lineage: Bacteria > Pseudomonadota > Alphaproteobacteria > Sphingomonadales > Sphingomonadaceae > Novosphingobium. Next base: position 16,293 of record JAFEEX010000011.1, read on the forward strand.
GGCCGGCAATGGCCCGATCCGCCAGGTTCTGCCGGTTGACGTGCGTCAGTCGATGGCCAACGGCGGCGGCCCGGCCTGTTTGCGGCTGCGGGTGGTGGCCGATCCGGCTACGGTCGATCCGCGCTTTCTGCTTGATCCGGCCAAGGCCGACCGGATCGAGGCAGTGATCGCCCGGCACTGGCCGGAAAGCGTTGCCCCCGCCGATCTGGGCAAGGTCGATCTTGCGAAAGCCGTTATCGCCGCACGGCTGGCCCTGTTGGCGGAACTGGACTTGATCGAACTTGCCTGACGAGTCTGTCGGCAGATTTTACAACCGGCCCGTCAGTAACCAACGCCTTGCACGTCTTTCCCGCTGTGGCATGATAATTGCTAAGAATCATGCCTAAAGAAAGGTTACCGATGCTTCGCAAGATTGGCCGGCTGTTTGTCATCAAGACCCGGTTCGAAGCGTGCCTGATCATCTATGCGCTTGGCCTTGGCGCGGTGGAGCGGGGCAAGGTCTATCTTGAGGTTTTTCCCGGCGTGGGCGGCTGGCTGCTGATGGCGGCCTGCACCGGATCAGTGTTTCTGGCCGGCGCCAAAATCTTCGATTGCATCCGGCACGAGAACCGGATCAAGGATCACCCCGAAACGGTGTTCTGATCTTGGGGCATTGGGCACCCCGGGCAAATTCGGTCACGCCTTCATCGGCGGCCATTCGAGATTTGAACCCATAATTTGTGGTCCGGACACGACAACATTGCGGACGTTGCTACAGAACTCTATCTTTAGGAGCGCGCGGCCAAGTCGGAGCAAACACGGCATGATCCGTCCGACTGCATATCAACCAAAGTGTCTGCACCACCCTGAGTAAGCGACAAACATTCGGCGTGGTCCTTCACCAATTCGGCATCAGGTCGGCATCTTGGACTTTGCATTGCCGACTGGTCTGCGCGCCTGTGACAACCAGTGGCAACGACAACCAAAGCGCAGATGATGAACGCGCGCATCTGTTTCCATTAGCAGTTCATCGGTTGGGATCGCAATTGCGTCAAAGCAAAGCGTCCGCTTCCCCGACATTCCTGCCATTTGAAACCCGCTGAAAACCTCGCCGGAAGCGGACCATCGCTTGGGGCGGAATTCTTCGATGTGGCTGGGGATGCAGTGGGGGTTTCTGTTGCTACGTACCCCCGGACGCCCGGTTTCCGATTCTGTTACCCGGTTCGGTCCGAACCGTGTTCTAACCTTGTAACTTCAGGGCGTTAGCCCCTAGAATTACGCGGCGAGAGCAAGTGCTTCGTTGTCGTTGGCACTTATGAGTTTTGAGCCTTGAACGGGTTACTCAGCCCGGGCGAAAACACCGCTTTTCAACACACGTCGATCCTGGTTCGGCCCCGTCATTTCCCCCGCAACAACCGGAAGAGGTGGTGGAGCCGCCGGGTACTGCCCCCGGGTCCGCTGTGCCTATTGCACGCCGCAATTTATCGCCATAGCCGGCCGAAACCGGCGCCGCGCAATATAGGCATCTGCGCGCAAAAAGAAAAGGGGCGGCGGCCGCAACCGGCCACCGCCCCCAATTTCTTGACCGGTTCGCGCTTAGCGCTTCAGCGAATCGCGAATTTCGGTCAGCAGATCGACTTCGCTGGGGCCAGCCGGAGCGGCGGGCGCGGGCGGCATCGCACGATTGACGGCCTTGACCAGCATGAAGATGACCCAGGCCATGATCAGGAAATTGATCACCGCCGAAATGAAGCTGCCGTATGCCAGCACATTGGCCCCCGCCTTGCGTGCGGCGTCAAGCGGCGTTCCGGGAGCAACATCGCCGCTCAGCACCAGATACTTTGCGGAAAAATCGAGACCGCCGAAAACCTTGCCCACGATTGGCATGATCAGATCATCGGTCAGCGACGTGACGATTTTGCCGAAAGCCGCGCCGATGATCACACCGACGGCGAGATCCATCACGTTGCCTTTGGCGATAAATTCCTTGAATTCCGAGACCATGGACATTGAACAACCCCTACACTGTTAATTCACCGACGCTTGCTGCCACAAACGCCATGACGTCACAACAACCGATTGCGGAAAGGCTGTTGACAGAGCAAGTGCTTGAATGCGCACACCTGTGCGCTACATACCTGCGCAGCAGCGGCGATTGCCGCCGTATGGAGGAAGGAAGCTGATGGCTCACCCAATTTCGAGCATTGCGCCGCGCGCGGCGATTGTTGCCATTGCGGCGACCAGTCTGGCCGGCTGTGGAATCAATTCCGTCCCGACGGCGGAGGAAGCTGCCAAGGCCAAGTGGGCTGACGTGCAGGCAGCATTCCAGGAACGCGCCAACCTGATCCCCAATCTGGCGGCGGTTGCCAAGGGTGCGGCAGAACAGGAAAAGGGCATCCTGGTCGGCGTGACAGAAGCACGGGCCAAGGCATCCAGCATCCAGATCACGGCGGACGATCTGAAAGACCCGGCCAAGATGAAGGCCTTCCAGGACGCGCAGAACCAGCTTTCCGGCGCGCTGGGCGGGTTCGGCCGGCTGCTTGCCAATACCGAGGCCTATCCCAACCTCAAGAGCATCGAGAACTACCAGATGCTGCAAAGCCAGCTTGAAGGGCAGGAAAACCGCATCCGCGTGGCGATTCGTGATTACAACGCCGCAGTGCAGGGCTACAACACTACGATCCGTACCTTCCCCGACGCTATCGGCGCCAAGATATTCTATGGAGCCAAGCCGATGGTGCCATACCAGGCCGTGACTCCGGGCGCCGAAGTTGCGCCCAGCCTTGAAGGCAAGATCTAGGGCGGAGGAACAAAGCCATGCCGGGCATGGCCGGAAACACGCTGATTCAAGGCCAATCGAGAACGTGGCGCTGGGCTGCCCTGACGGCTGTGGGGTTGCTGGCTTCTGCGACACTCGCCGTATCGCCCCCTCCCCGCGCCGCCGATGTACCCGCGGTGGCTGCTCCATTTTCGCTCTCCGGTCATGTTGTTGACCGGGCGAATATTCTGGTCGCCCAGGACAAAGCCAATCTGGAAGCCCGGCTGGAAAAGCTGGAAATTCAGGCCGGCCCTCAATTCGTGGTTGTGACAACGCCCGGTCTGGGCGGCCGGAAGATCGAAGATTATTCGCTTGATCTGGGCCGAAGTTGGGGTGTTGGTGATCGCAAACGCAATGACGGCGTGATCCTGCTGGTTGCTCCCGCCGAGCGGCAGGTTCGCATTGAAGTGGGCTATGGCTTGGAAAGCACCCTTTCAGACCCGCGCTGCGCCGAAATCATCGAAAGCCAGATCATTCCGCGTATGAAAACAGGCGATCTGAACGGCGGAACGATCGCAGGAGCCAACGCCATAATCGATATTTTGCGCGCCAACCCAACCCTTCCGCAAGGAAAGCAGACGACATGAAGCGATTGCCGGCAATCATGGCCCTTTTGCTCGGACTGGCACTGCTCTTTCCGGGAACGAGTTTCGCCCAGACCTTTCCCGAACTGAGCGGGCGGGTTGTTGATGCAGCGAACATCATTCCGGCGGACGAGGAAGCGCGACTGACGCAAAAGCTGGAGGCGCTGGACCAACAGACTCACCGCCAGCTGGTTGTGGTTACCCTGCCCGATCTGCAAGGCTATGACATTGCCGACTATGGCTATCAGCTGGGCCGCAAATGGGGAATCGGCACCAAGGACACCAATGACGGCGCGCTGCTGATCGTTGCCCCCAACGAACGCAAGGTGCGGATCGAGGTTGGCTATGGCCTGGAAGGAGTGATGACCGATGGCCTGTCATCGCTGATCATCCAGCGGACGATCATCCCCAAATTCAAGGCTGGCGATATGCCCGGCGGGATTGAGGCGGGCACCGATGCCGTAATCCAGCAGTTGTCCCTGCCCGAAGATCAGGCACGCCAGAACGTGGCTGCGGCGCAGGCCAAGGCGGTTTCCGCGCGCGATGACGGCATTCCGATATCCACCCTGTTCTGGCTGGCGATCTTCTTCCTGTTCTTCATCCTGCCGCTGCTGCGGTCACGGCGCGGGGGCAGAGGTTATGGCGGCGGCGTTGGCCCGGTTGTGATCTGGCCGGGCGGCGGCTGGGGCGGCGGTGGTGGTGGCGGCGGCTCTGACTGGGGCGGCGGAGGCGGCTTTTCCGGCGGCGGCGGCAGCTTTGGTGGCGGCGGCGCCTCGGGCGGCTGGTAAGGGGAAATGGCCATGGCAAACACCACAACCCTGACCGATGCCGAGCGCGAGGCAATCGCCGCCACAGTGGCCGAACAGGAAAGCCGCAGCGCCGGCGAGATCGTGACCATCTTGGCGGAACGGTCAGACAGTTACAACGATGTCTCGCTGGTATGGTCGGCTTTTGTCGCCTTCATGGCGTTGACCTTTCTGGCGCTGTTCCCGGCCTATTACCTGGGACTGGTCGACCGGCTGCTGGGCCGCTGGCAAATGGAGTGGGCCCCGCGGGAGCTGTTTGCCCTGGCCACGCTGGTCTGCACGCTGAAGTTCACCGCCATGTGGCTGATCCAGCGCTGGGAGCCGCTGCGGCTGATGCTTGTCCCGGCCCCGCTCAAACACAAACGGGTCCGCAACCGGGCGATCACGCTGTTCCGCGTTGGCGCAGAGCAACGGACCACCGGACGCACCGGAATCCTCATCTATCTCAGTCTGGCCGAGCACCGCGCGGAAATCGTGGCTGACGAAGCGATCGCCAGCCAGGTCGCGCCCGAGGTATGGGGCGATGCCATGGCGGCCATGTTGCCGGAACTGCGCGAAGGACGTGTCGGCAACAGCCTGGTCATCGCGATCGGCAAGGTCGGCGATGTTCTGGCCAACAGCGTTCCGCGCCAGGCCGATGATGTCAACGAACTGCCAGACCGTCCGATCGAGGTCTGACCCGCACCATGCCCGAGGAAATCGAACGGACCGTCTGGTCCGGCAACTTCATCTCCGCCAAGGTCAAGGGCAAGTGGGAATATGTTTCCCGCACCCGGGGGATCAAGGCGGCGGTGATTCTGGCGATTGACGCCGACGATCACGTCCTGCTGGTTGAACAGCTTCGCGTTCCGCTGGGCCGGCCAACCATCGAACTGCCGGCAGGACTGATCGGCGATCATGCAGCAGACGCCGACGAAGACGTGACAACCGCCGCCAACCGCGAGCTTGAGGAAGAAACCGGCTATCGCGCCGCGCGGATGGAGATAATCGGCGAATTCTATTCTTCGCCCGGAATGGTCACCGAGGGGTTCACGCTGCTGCGCGCTCACAACCTTCATCAAGTGGGCCCCGGCGGCGGGGTGGACGGGGAAGACATCACGGTCCATCGTGTTCCGCGAAGCAGAATCGCCGAATTCGTGGCGGATCAGCGATCACGTGGCTTGGGCATCGACGTGCGGCTGCTGCTGCTGCTCGGCCCGTCAATTTTTGGAGGATAGCAATGGCAGGTCGGGTAGCGGGCAAGAAGGCCCTGGTAACAGGTGCGGCGCAAGGCCTTGGCGCGGCGCAGGCGCAGATGCTGGCGCGCCAGGGCGCCAAGGTGCTGCTGGCCGATATCAACGCCGAAGGCGCGGCAGAGCAGGCCGCCGCGATAAACGCCGAACTGGGTGAAGGCTGCGCCTTTGCCGTCAAACTGGACGTTACGAAAGAGGATGACTGGCTCGCGGCGATCGAGGTCGCGCGCACGCGCCTGGGCGGGCTGTCGATCCTGGTCAACAACGCCGGGATCGGGGTCCGCGGCAATATCGAAACCTGCACGCTGGCAGAATGGCACCGCGGTTTTGCAGTCAATGTAGATTCAGTATTCCTAGGCTGTCAGAAGGCGCTGCCGCTGATGAAGGACAACCAGCCTGGATCTATCGTCAATATCTCGTCGATCGCGGGGCTGATCGCCAGCGACACCATGCCGGGTTACAACGCAAGCAAGGCCGCGGTGTGGATGCTGTCAAAATCGGTTGCGCTCTACTGCGCCAAGATGGGCTGGGATATCCGCTGCAATTCCGTTCATCCAACCTTCGTAGACACACCGATCCTTGATGGCATTGCGGCCAATTCCGGCAAGGACAAGGACGTGATCATGGACAAACTGGCCCGCCAGATCCCGCTGAAACGGGTCGGCCACCCAGACGATATCGCCAATGGCGTGCTATACCTCGCCAGTGACGAAAGCCGCTTTATGACCGGTGCCGAACTGAAACTGGATGGCGGAATATCGGCGATGTAGCCGGGAACATCATTCCTGTCGCTGGGATCACGAACGGCAGCGCGGGGTTTTCTTTTGGGGCGGTTCAACAAGTGTGACCCCAAGCACTATCTGTTCACCGTCGAGCTGACGGCGCATTTCCAGGGTATGCCGCGCCAGTGTCGTTTCGATTGCGCGCGCCCATTCGACCCGTTCAGCACTGTTGTAGAAGCGCGCCTTTTCAGCCCAGCGCGTGATGGCCTGCAAGAACAGGTCCCGCACCGAATCCACCGCATAGCAGAAATCCAGTCTGCGCTGTTCGTTGCGAAAAGTGTGCCCGTAAATCTTGACGAAGGAATAGAGGCCGCACAGCGCATCATTGGTTTCACAGCGCAGCTGCAAGATACGCTCTGCCAGGTGTTCATCGCAGCGGTAATCGATCAGCTCGGTCAAAATCTGATGGGTCAGATGCTCGATGCGTGCAATCCGGTCAATTATTCGCAAACCTGCCTCCTGCAACTAGAGCGGCGTGCGGTATATCTGATCCACCGTGATTGTCTCAGGAAGCCGCTCGGCAAGGAACCTTGCGCAGGACGGACTGGTTGTCCGTTCCAGCAAGGTGACGCTGTCCGAGGGGCTTCCTGAGACAACCCGCAGGGCGGGCCGCTTTTGGCCAATCGCAGCGTCGCTCGTCGGTCACTATGCAACGGCATGGCTCCCTCCTTGCTCCTCACGCTAAGCCAAAATCGGCTCCGTCACGGCAGGTCAGATATACCGCACGCCACTCTAAGGGGCTGAACGCCGGGTCGCGGATACGTTCAGCCCCAGGTTGCGACCGAAGGACCCTTGGGAATATTTGTCCCTGCCTTTTGTCGACCCGGCCCGCACAATCACAGGGGGATTGAAAATTTTGAAGTTTCATGGTGTAAAGGAGTGTTAATTTCGACGTTAATCGAGTTCATTTTCGACGCACCTTCGACTAAGCGGGCGCCGAGCATTCGATCGATCGCAAGGCGTTCGATCAGAATGGGTGGGAATGGACAGAATGTCGGGCATACTGGATCGCAGCGACGCGGAGGACTTCCGCGACGGCATCGATACGCAGCGCGCGCTTGCGACGTTGCGCGTCGCACTGGAAAGCCCCCAGTTCTGTAATTCACCCCGCCAGGCAGCTCTGCTGCGGTACATCGTCACCGAAGAATGCGAAGGGCGCGGCGAAAAGCTGAATGCCTATGGTATCGCATTTGATGTTTTCGATAGAGACAGCTCGTTCAATCCGGCAATAGACAGCATCGTGCGGGTCGAGATGCACAGGCTGCGCGGCAGCCTTCAGGCGTGGGGTGCCGATCCCGCAAATCCCTTATCCGATCGCCTCGAAATACGCCCGTGGTCCTATCGCCCCAGGCTTGTCGAACGCGGCAATCCGGTAGAAGTCATCCCGCAAACGGATCGCCGCCGGTCACGCCGATCGATCTGGATTGCCATGGGCGCAGCGGCGGGAGCAATCACGCTGATCGGCTCGGCTGTTTCGTGGCACAATCGGACGGAACTGTGCCGCTCGGCCCGCCCCGAGTTGGACCTGCCGCAGGCCGTTGCCAATCTTCCGCGCGAAACTTCTGCTCTGGTTATCACCCGCATCAAGGAAATGCTCGAATACTACCCGCTGGTGACTGGCGGGAATCACGGTTTCAGCCAATGCGCAGGGGTTCCCAAATATGACCTCGCCATGATGAAGGGTCCGTTGGGTTTGAACATGACCCTGACCGCCCGGGAAAATGGCGCGGTTCTTCAAACCTTCGATGTGCCTTACGATCCCAACGGATCGACGCGCGATCAGGACATTGCAGCGGCCCGGATCGCCTTTCAGCTTGGCCATGACAACGGCTACATCGCCAACGATGCCCTGCGCAGGAACTGGTCGGACCGCTCGGCAGAGGGCCAATTCGTCTGCCTGATGGGCGCCCATAAATATTTTTATGCGAACGCCGGCCCCACCACCTACGCAGCAGTGCGATCCTGCTTGATCAAGGAATTCCGCCGATCATCGATGGCCGACGTTCCTGCCCTGCTCGCCGCATTTGAACTGGAACCGCGTTTCAATCCGCGTTTGCGGAGATACCAGACGCACGATTATTTTGACGAAGCGGTCAAGGTCGCTTCAGGCATTGACAGATACAACGCCGAACTGATCGTCGCCCAGCTTCGCGCCATGCGATTGCAAGCCACGCTAAAACGCGGCGACGTGCAAGTCGCGATCCAAACGCTGGATTCGGTTTACCCTTACGAACCTTACATCCGCAATCAGGTGGCCATAACGCAGTGCAAGGTCACACAAGAATATCCCTTAGCATACAGGAATATATCGTTATACAAAGAAATATTGATGGAAGATATAGACCTTCCATATGCTGAATTTTATTGTAATGTAGCAACAGACAACATCGAAATGAATCGAAAATATTTTGAAAAGATGCTCAACGATACTTCACCATATATTCAACTTCTAAATCTTTACGTTGCCGAAAAATTGAACGATGCAGCGATGAAACGGCAGGTTCTGGCACGGCTCAAACAACTGAATTGCACCGATCGCGCCTGCTTGCTGGGCATGGCCAATGAAATCCGGGAAAACCCGGACATCTACAACAAGCTGCGCTCCGCAATCGATCGGCAATTTCCAGCAGGTACGCAGCTTATCGATCAGGCCACCCCAGCAGCGGCTGCAGATAACGCCCGGTAAAGCTTCGGACATTGGCAGCCACCGCCTCCGGCGTTCCCTCCGCAACAAGCTCCCCGCCGCGCACCCCGCCTTCCGGCCCCAGGTCCAGAATCCAGTCGGCCGTCTTGATCACGTCAAGATTGTGCTCGATCACCACCACCGAATTGCCTTGATCAACCAGGCGTTGCAGCACCTCAAGCAGTTTGCGTACATCCTCAAAATGCAGGCCGGTGGTCGGCTCATCAAGGATATACAGCGTCTGTCCGGTCGAACGGCGGCTAAGCTCCTTGGCCAGCTTGACCCGCTGCGCCTCTCCGCCTGACAGTGTGGTCGCCTGCTGGCCAACCTTGACATAGCCCAGCCCCACTTCATTCAGCATATGCATCTTGTCGCGGATCGGCGGGACCGCCTTGAAGAACTCTTCCGCGTCTTCGATCGTCATGTCGAGTACGTCGGCAATCGAATGCCCCTTGAACTTCACCTCCAGCGTTTCGCGGTTGTACCGCTTGCCGCCGCATTCCTCGCAGGTCACATAGACATCGGGCAGGAAGTGCATCTCGATCTTGATCAGTCCATCGCCCTGACACACCTCGCAGCGGCCGCCCTTGACGTTGAAACTGAACCGTCCGGCCTTGTATCCGCGCGCTTCTGATTCCGGCAGGCCGGCGAACCAGTCACGTATCTGGGTGAAGGCACCGGTATAAGTGGCGGGGTTGGATCGCGGGGTCCGGCCGATTGGCGACTGGTCAATCTCGATCACCTTGTCGCACAGGTCCAGCCCCGTGATCCGGTCATGCGGCCCGGCAATCACCCGCGCACCATTGAGCGCGCGCGCCGCCCCGGCGTAAAGCGTATCGATAGTGAAGCTGGACTTTCCCGATCCCGATACACCGGTGATGCAGGTGAAGGTGCCCAGCGGGATCGAGGCGGTCACATTCTTCAGGTTGTTGGCCCGCGCGCCCTCAACGGTGATGAAGTGACCATTGCCCTTGCGGCGAACCTTGGGCACCTCGATCCGGCGCGTGCCGGACAGGTATTGTCCGGTCAGGCTGTCCGGGCTGGCCAGAATGTCTGCCAGAGACCCCTGCGCGACAATCTCGCCGCCATGGACGCCGGCGCCCGGCCCAAGATCAACGATGTGATCGGCGTGACGGATCGCATCCTCGTCATGCTCGACCACGATCACCGTATTGCCGAGATTGCGCAGCCGCTTGAGTGTTTCAAGCAGCCGGTCATTGTCGCGCTGATGCAGGCCGATCGATGGTTCGTCGAGCACATAGAGCACGCCGGACAAGCCCGAGCCGATCTGGCTGGCCAGCCTGATCCGCTGGGATTCGCCGCCGGAAAGCGTACCCGAAGTCCGGTTGAGGTTCAGATAGTCAAGCCCGACATTGTTAAGAAAACCAAGGCGTTCGTTGATCTCCTTCAGAATGGCCTTGGCAATCTGCTGCTGCTGTCCGGTCAGCTTGTCAGACAGGGCCAGGAACCAGTCGACCGCTGCCGCCACCGAGAAAAAGGTGATGGTCGAAATATCCTCACCCGCAACTTTCACCGCCAGCGCCTCTGGCTTGAGCCGTTTGCCCTCGCACACTTCGCACGGTTGCGCTGTCTGGAATTTTGACAGCTCCTCACGCATCCAGGCACTTTCGGTCTGGAGCATCCGCCGGTTGAGATTGCCGATCACCCCTTCGAACGCCTTGTTGACCGTATAGCTCTTCTTGCCGTCGATGAAGGTCAGCGGCACCGGCTTTCCGGCGGTGCCATGCAGAACGATGATCTTCACTTCGGGCGAAAGCGCATCCCACGGCGTGTCGAGGCTGAAACCGAACTCCCCCGCCAGACTGGCCAGAACCTGCATATAATAGGGGCTGGGCGGATTGCTTTTGGCCCAGGGTACGATCGTCCCCTGCTTGAGGCTGAGATGTTCGTTGGGCACCACAAGCTGCGGATCGAACAGCAGCTTTTCCCCCAGCCCGTCACAGGCCGGGCAGGCCCCTTGCGGAGCGTTGAAGCTGAACAGCCGGGGCTCAATGCTTTCAATGGTAAAGCCCGATACCGGGCAGGCAAACTTTTCGGAAAAGACAATGCGATTGGCCGGCAGGCCAGCGCCCTTCATTGCCCCGCCCTTTTCCTCCTCGCGCCCCGGGACCACTCCATCCGCAAGGTCGACATAGGCCAGCCCCTCGGCCAGTTTGAGCGCCTGTTCGAACGAATCCGCCAGCCGGGTCTCAATCCCCTCGCGCACCGCGATCCGGTCAACCACAACCTCGATATCGTGCTTGTATTTCTTGTCGAGCGCCGGGGCGTCCTGGATTTCGTAAAGCTGCCCGTCGATCCGCACGCGGGTATAGCCGGCCTTCTGCCATTCGGCGAGTTCCTTGCGGTATTCACCCTTGCGTCCGCGCACCACCGGGGCGAGCAGATAGGCGCGCGTCCCTTCGGGCAGCGCCATCACCCGATCAACCATCTGGCTGACGGTCTGCGCCGCGATCGGCAGGCCGGTTGCCGGAGAATAGGGCACCCCCACCCGCGCCCACAGCAGCCGCATATAGTCATAAATCTCGGTCACCGTTGCCACGGTGCTGCGCGGGTTGCGGCTGGTGGTTTTCTGCTCGATCGAGATCGCCGGGCTAAGCCCGTCGATATGTTCGACATCGGGCTTCTGCATCATTTCAAGAAACTGGCGGGCATAGGCCGACAGGCTCTCGACATAGCGGCGTTGCCCTTCGGCATAGATCGTGTCGAAAGCCAGGCTGCTTTTCCCCGAACCCGACAGGCCGGTGATCACGATCAGGCTGTCGCGCGGCAGCTCGACATCAAAGCCCTTGAGGTTATGTTCACGCGCACCGCGCACGACGATTTTGGTTAGCGACATGGCGCGATCTTTGTTCCACATCTGTTCACAGGAAACAAGGGGCGCAGGCGCGCGCCCTGTGGGAAGATGGGAGGCCGGGGATTGCAGCGCAAGACCGGCGGCCTTCCACCAACGTCAAATGCTTTTCGCCCAACGACATTGACACGCGCCTGCCCGCGCGCGAGGCACTGCGCATGACAATGCCGCGCGATCGGCCGATCGCCATTGGACCCAACCTGCGGAGCCGCCTGTCAGGGCCGGCCCCCGTTCCCACGCCGGGGACACAACACAAGGATTTTCCATGCGCACACTTACCCTTGGCGCGCTGGCCGTGCTGACCACATCGCTCAGCCCGCTTGCCGCTACAACCGCCAATGCCCAGGCCGCCGGCAGCATCTTTGCCGATGCATCGACCCTGCCGTTTCAGGCTCCGGATTTTTCGAAGATCAAGGACAGCGACTATCAGCCCGCCATCCTTCAGGGGATCGCCAGGCAACAGGCGGAAATCGATGCGATTGCCAACAATCCCGATGCGCCGACCTTTGCCAATACGATAGAGGCCAAGGAACGCTCAGGTCAGATGCTGAACCGCGTTTACAACGTGTTCAGCGCGCTGACCTCTGCCAACACCAATGACGCGCTGGACAAGATCGACAGCGAAACCGCACCAAAGATTGCCGCATTGCAAGATGCCATCAATCTCAACCCCAAGCTGTTTCAGCGGGTCAAAACGCTTTATGACCAGCGTGCGACGCTGGGATTGACTGCGGATCAGTTGCAGGTGCTGACCGTGACCTATCAGGACATGGCCCGCAACGGCGCGCTGCTTTCCGTGGCGGACAAGGCGGCGCTGACCACGCTTAACGGCAAGATCGCCGCGCTGCAGACCGAATTCGGGCAGAAGCTGACCGCCGGAACCAAGGACGGCGCGCTGGTGGTGAAGAGCAAGGCCGCGCTGGCGGGGATGTCGGACGGAGAGATCGCCGCCGCTGCCAAGGCCGCGGCAGATCGCAAGTTGCCGGGGGGCAGCTATGTCATCGCCTTGCAGAACACCACGCAGCAGCCGGCGCTTTCCAGCCTGACCAATCGCGCAACCCGCCAGGCGCTGTTCACCAAGAGCTGGACCCGGTCGGAAAAGGGTGATGCCAATGATACCCGCGCTCTGGTGCAGGAACTGGCCCAGCTTCGCGCCCAGAAGGCCAAGCTGCTGGGCTTTCCCGATTATGCCAGCTTCGCCCTGTCAGACCAGATGGCCAAGACCCGCGACACCGCAACCGGTTTTCTGCAACAGATGGTCCCGGCACTGGCCAGCGCGCAGCACCGCGACGCGGCGGAGCTGAACACGCTGATCAAGACCAAGGGCGGCAAGTTCACCGTCAACCCGGCTGACTGGAACTATTATTCCGAACAGCTTCGCAAAGCCCGCTTCGATCTGGATCAGGGCCAGATCAAACCCTACCTTGAAATTACCAATGTTCTGGAAAACGGCGTGTTCTTTGCCGCCAACCAGCTTTACGGCCTGTCTTTCAAGAAGCGTAGCGACATCCCCGTCTATCACCCGGACGTGACGGTCTATCAGGTCAACGATGCCGATGGCAGCGAACTGGCGCTGTTCTATTTCGACCCGTGGAAGCGCGACAATAAGCAGGGCGGCGCCTGGATGTCGAACTTCGTCAACCAGACCACGCTGCTGGGCACCAAGCCGGTGGTCTTCAACGTCGAAAACTTCATCAAGCCCGCTGCGGGCCAACCGGCGCTGATCACCTGGGACGATGCCAACACCATGTTCCATGAATTCGGCCACGCCCTGCACGGGATGCTGTCAAACCAGAAATACCCGACCATCGCAGGCACCAACACCGCGCGCGATTTCGTGGAGTTTCCCAGCCAGTTCAATGAAAACTGGATGACCGAACCCGCGGTGCTGGCCAATTTCGCCAAGCATTACCAGACCGGCGCGCCGATGCCGGCTGACCTGATCGCCAAGATCAAGAAGGCCCATACCTTCAACCAGGGTTACGCGTTGGGCGAGGTGATCGCGGCGGCTCTGCTTGACCTGAAATGGCATTCGCTGCCGGCATCCGCGCCGAAGCAGGACGTGCTGAAGTTCGAAAGCCAGGCGCTTGGGGCAACCGGACTTGATGTGAAGGATGTGCCCAGCCGGTATCATTCCCCCTATTTCCGTCACATCTGGGGCGGCGGCTATGCTGCGGGTTACTATGCCTATAGCTGGACCGAGATGCTCGATCACGATGCCTTCCAGTGGTTCACCGACAATGGCGGGATGACCCGCGCCAACGGCCAGCGCTTCCGCGACATGATCCTGTCAAAGGGGCATTCACAGGACTATGCGGAAATGTACCGCGCCTTCACGGGCCGCGATCCCAGCATCGAACCGATGCTGAAGGCACGCGGACTCAAATAGGGTCCACGGCAGGTTGGATTGTCAGGGCGCGCTGGCCGGGATTGCCCAGCCAGCGCGTCTCCACACCCCAGACCCGCGCGATAACAGCGCTGGAGAGCGCCTGAGCCGGCGGACCATCAGCGGCGATTGCCCCGCCTGACAGAACCACCACACGGTCTGCCCAATTCATCGCCAGCGCCAGATCATGAAGCACCAGCACCACGCCCAGTTGTTGCTCTGCCAGAACGCGAAACTGGCGAAGCAGGCCTTGCTGATGCGACAGGTCAAGGCTGGCCAGCGGCTCATCAGCAAGCAGCCAGCGCGGCGTGCCGGCCAGCACGCGGGCCAGCAAGGCCCTTGCCCGTTCGCCGCCTGACAGGCGTGACAGCGATCGGCGGCGCAGCGGGGCAAGCTGCATCGCGGCCAGCGCAGCATCCACCGCCTGGCGGTCAGTCGCTGCATCGCCGCGCCATGGCAAACGTCCCAGCCCCACCAGCGTTTCTACTGACAGATCCCAGGCAACCTCTCCGTCCTGCGGCAGATAGCCGATCGCCTGCGCGCGGATGCGCGGCGGCACGGTGGACAATGGTGTGCCGTCCAGTTCGATCGTTCCTTCATGTGGCGTGATCAGGCCCGCCAGGCTGGCGATCAGGCTGGATTTTCCCGCACCGTTGGGGCCGCAGATCGCGGTGATCGTGCCAGCTTCCAGCGCCAGCGAAACATCGCCGAGCCGGCCGCCCACCGTCAGGTTGCGCACCCCCAGCGTCATGGCAGATCTCTCCGCATCCGCACCAGCAGCGCAAGGAAGAACGGCGCGCCAAGCAGCGACAGGGCAATACCCAGCCGCAATTCCCCCCCGGAAAGCGGCAATATCCGGCACAGGCAATCGGCGATCAGCAGCAACAGCGCGCCGGCCAGCGCGCTTGGCACGATCAGCCGCGATGGACGCCCATCGGTAAGTGGCCGGACCAGATGCGGCACGATCAGTCCAACGAAACCGATGATCCCGGCCGCGGCCACGCTTGCGCCGATCGTCAGGCCAACCCCGCCGATCATCAATGCCTGAAGCCGCCCGGGGCTGGCCCCCAGCGAGCGCGCCGCCGCTTCGCCCAGCGAAAGCGCATCCAACGCGCGGCCCGCCTTCAGCAACAGCGCAATTCCCGCAAGCGTCAACGGCGCGGCGATCCACACGTCATGCCACGACCGGTCAGTCAGCGCGCCCATCAGCCAGGTGACGATTTCACTGAGCGCGAACGGCGTGGGTGACAGGCTGATCGCCAGGCTCATCAATGCCCCCGCCAGGCTGGCGATCATCATTCCCGCAAGGGTGAACAGCATAACCGATCCGCCCCGCCCGGCGATCAGCGCCAGCAGGGCCATGGCCCCGCCCGCGCCGATCAGGGCGAAGGCAGGCAACGCCCAAGGTTGGGCCGCCATGCCGGTCCAGAAGCTCAGCACCGCGCCCAGCGCAGCGCCGGGCGCGATTCCGAACAGGCCGGGATCGGCCAGCGGATTGCGCAGATAACCCTGCATCGCCGCCCCCGCAGCCCCCAGCCCGGCACCAAGGACAAGCGCCAGCACGGCGCGCGGCAGGCGCAGGTCAATCAGGATGGTCATTGCATTGGGCACTTGCGGCGCGAAGGGATCTATCCACACTCGACCCGCCAACAGCGAAAGCGGCACGGCCAGGATCAGCAAGACCAGCAGAATCGGGATTGGGCGGGTCATGAAACGCTCCGCCGCACCTGGGCCAGCCGCTGCGCCGCACGAATGATCGTGGGGCCGCCGCACCACAGCAATGCCGGATCAAACCGTTCCAGCCGCGTGTTCTTCAGCGCGGCCAGCGCGGGATGGCGCAGCAGGCGGTCCTGCTCGGCATGGGCGCTTCCCGCGGTCAGGATCACCCGCGGCGGATCGGCCAGCATCTGCTCAAGCGGCAGCAGGTCGGCCTGCCGCAGCCCGCGTTCCGCCGCCGCGTTACGGAACCCGGTCCGGCGCAGCAGGTCAGAAATCAGCGCGCCCTTCCCCGGTACGATACCGCCAGATTGCCAGACCACCGCTGTCACCGGCGGGCCGGGCGGCGGCGCGGCGGCGGCAAGCGCGGTATCGATCCGCGCCACCAGTGCCTCGCCCCGATCAGGATGCCCCGCGAGCGCGGCAAGCCGGCGGATCTGGGCTGCACTGTCCGCTATTGTCGCCGTCATGCCGACCTGCTCGAGCCGGAAACCGCCCCGTTCCAGCGCCGCGCGGGTTGCCGGACCGGTGAAGGTGCCATCAAGCACCACGTCCGGGCGCAGCGCCATAACCTCCTCCACCGTCCCGCCGACCATGCGGAAACGGCGCGCGGTGGCAAGGTTCATCGACGATGCATCCGGATCGCGGCTGTAGCTTGACAGGGCCAGGATCTGCGCCGGATCGGCCACCTCGGCCAGGATCGCATCGGTACAGGGATTCAGACTGACGAAAGTGGGGCCTTGGCCTGCCATCTTGCGCGCTGGCGCAGCGGAACACCCCGCCAGCATCGCCACAAGCAGCAGACCAAGGCCCGCCTTCACCACCGCGCGCGCACCCCGGCATAGGCCGAGCGGCGATAGGTGCCGTAATCGGCAGCGGTAGCATAGCGCGCATTGGTCAGATTCTCGATCCGGGCGAACAGTTCAAACCGGTCGCCCACCGGCAGGCTGGCGCGCAGGGTTGCCAGGGCATAGCCATCCAGCCGGGTGATATTGCCCGGCAGATCATAGCTGTCCGACACCATCCGCAGGTCACCGCCCAGCGCCAGCCCGGCCAGCGGCGTGGTCCAGTCAGCAGACAGGGTAACCGCATTGTGCGGCCGCCGGGCCAGCTCGGTTCCGGTATCGCGGTCAGTCGCCTTGACGTAGGTATAGACTGCGCCCGCAGTCAGGCGCGGGCTGATCTGCGCGCCCAGTTCCAGCTCAACCCCTTCGGCACGGGCGCGACCGGTGTTGTAATAGCCGCTGGGCCAAAGGTAGGAAATCAGCTGCCGGCTATCGCGGCGGAAAGCGGTCAGCGCGAAATGCAGCGGACCATTGCGGTCGCCGTGCTCGATTCCAACATCAAAGCTCTCACTGGTTTCCGGGCGCAGCTTAGCATTCCCGCCATAGCCATAGAGCTGATACAGTGTAGGCGCCTTGAAGCCCTGCCCCCACGAGGCGCGCAGCCGCCAGTTCCCGCCAATGCCCACCGCGCCGTCTGCGCCAAAGGTCCAGTGCGTGCCGAAACGATCATGATCGTCAATCCGCGCCCCGGCGGTCAGGTTAAGGCCTCGGCCCTGGTGCAGGCCAAGGAGCAGGTGACCACTCGTCAGCCGGGCGGTGCTGCGGGCGTTGTAAGTGGTTGAAAACCGCGTCCATTCGCTGTCACCGCCAAAATCGAGCGACAGGTTCGGGCCAAGATCATAACGCCCCGTCAGGTCGGCGCGGACCGAGCGGCCAGCCGTATCGAAATTTGAGGCCGTGCCATAGGTCGGATCGAAATAGGACCGCCGCGTATCCGACAGCGCCAGACCGGCGGCGAGGCGCAGGGCATTGCCACGATAGTCGATCCCCGCCCGGCCCGATCCCTGGCGGGTCGTCTGGTATTCGGGCGTGTCAGCGAAGATTGTGTAGGTCGGCGCCGGATAGCCATCAAAGTCGACCCGGCTGTCGGCATAGCGGCCCGTGGCCACCAGCGCGACATCATTGGTCACCGCCACCCGGCCCGACCCGCCGACATTCCACTGGCGAAACCCGTCCGGCTCGGTGCCGCCGGCAAAGGCCGAAATACCATGGCTGTGAACGTAGCCACCGTTCAGCGCAAGGAATGTCGCGTCCGTTCCCAGCCGCGCACCGGCCGATGTGGTCAGCGTATCGTGCGCACCGTATTCGGCGCTGGCGCGCAGGCGGGCCGTGGTATCGCTGGTCAGCGCCAGCACCCCGCCAATCGCGTCAGAGCCCCATGCCACCGAGTTCGAGCCGCGCAGCAGCTCGATCTTGCCGATCCCGCCCGGCAGCAGAGTGCCAAGATCGAACCCGCCGGACGGCGCAGCGGCGTCCTCCATCCGCACGCCATCGATCAGCACCACAAGCTGCTCGGAATTGGCGCCGCGCACGAACAGGCTGGTGGTGCTGCCAAGCCCGCCATTGCGCGACAGGGTCACGCCGGGAAGCCGCTCCAGAACGCGGGTGATGTCAGGCCCCTGGACCTTGACGATTTCGCGGGCAGTGATGACGCTGATCGATTGTCCGGACTGCTCGATCAACTGGCGGTTGCCGGTAGCGACCACGGTTATCTCATCGTCGTTGATCCGCCGCACGGGCAGGATGACATCGCCCGCGCAGATCGTGGTTGAACAGGGATCGCGAAATTCCTGCGCTGCGGCGGGAACCGCTGCCAAGCAGGACATCGAAACACAAATCAGCTTTTTCACAGGCAAACCTCCAGCAATGAACGAATGCCGTTCATGGCGAGAGGGCCGTGCCAAAGGCGCGGTCCACGCTGCAATCCGGTACACCCCGCCCGGCGCGGAACGACCGTCAACGGGCAGGTCTCCTGGCTCCCGGATCGTCACGCCGCCCCGCCTTCCCGGATCAGGTCCAGTGGCGCACTTGGAGCGGCATTCCCCGGTCACAGTTGCGGGGGCAGCGCAGGAATGACACCTGCTTCCCTCTTCGGCCGGCGCAAACCGGCAACCCATGACGTGAGCGCGCCCTTAGGCGGGTGGGTCCGTCAAGGCAAGGGCGGTCCAATTCTTAACCGCTCCGGCGTTATGAAGGGGACTGTCTCTCTTTGGCACGATCGCGCCTGCGCCGTAGCGGGATGAAATATATAGCGGAATGCGCGCGCCGCGCGTAAAATAACGACGGACACCGATGGACCTGAGCCACACCTTTACCCTGGAAACGCGGCCGCGAGATTTCGCCATCAGGTTGCCGCGCAGGGGTGCGCGCACGATTGGCAGACGGTTGCGCCGCAAACACAACGGTCGGCGCTTGTTGATCTTGCTGGCCGCAATTGCCGTTCCGGCGCTGGCCACACCAGCCGATTGGGGCAGTTTCGATATCGGCAACGCGGTAAAAGGCGATGTCGCGGTTGAGCCCATGCCGTTTGAGCGTAATGGCGACAGCTTTCCCGGGTCAGCCTTTTACTATCTGACCACCGATCCGGCGCCGGGTGCGCTGGGTGAAGGCGTACATTCCGATGCGGAGGATGCGCCCACCCTGGTCGACCCGCTGGCCGGGCCAATTGCCGGATCAATGCGTGTCGACAACAGCGGGGTCGATCGCAGCCGCGCCTTGGAATGCCTGACCGCGGCAATCTATTACGAGGCGGCGAGCGAGCCCGATCAGGGCCAGCGCGCCGTGGCGCAGGTGATTCTCAACCGCGTGGCTCATCCCGGCTTCCCGGGCACCGTCTGCGGCGTGGTCTATCAGGGATCGGAACGCAGCACCGGCTGCCAGTTCAGCTTTACCTGCGATGGATCACTGGCGCGCGTGCCCAGCCGGTTCTTCTGGCAGCGCGCCATGGCCGTGGCCCAGGCGGCACTGTCAGGCTATGTCGAGCGCAGCGTCGGCCTTGCCACCCATTATCACACCATCGCGGTCCATCCGGCGTGGGACGCGCAGATGAACCACATCACCACCATCGGCGCGCATATGTTCTTCCGCTGGCGCAGCCGCGCGGGCGATGCCGCCAACTTCCGCTTCGCCTATCTGGGGGGCGAACCGCTGGCCGCGCCGCATACCCGCAATGCCGCCGCCGATCGCCTGCCCGACCCCAGCCTGGATCCACTGGCCCTGGCCCGTGCCTTTGAAGCCGGGGTCAAGACCGCGCAAAGCGGCAGCGGGGCGCAGAACGCGGAAGTTGCCAGCCCTGTGGCAGCGCGCACTTCGGCGGCTCCGACCTATTCAGCGGACGTGCAAAGCCGGGGCGGTGACGCGCAGTACCGCGCAGAAAAGCTGCCAGAGGGGCAGACTGTCAAACCGGAATTCCAGAACTCTGGCCGGTGGATTGCGCAGCCCGGGACTTGAGTGCGGTGCCGGCCGAAGCGCCACAACGCGGCGTGGTTAAGCTTTGGCAACCATAGCCCCATACGAAGCCTTAGCCCCGATCCGCTATTGCTGATGTCCCGCCCCATTCAGCAACCGGACCGTGCAACGATGCCCACCCCCTTTGCCGCCGCGATTCGCCCGATCCCGCATTTCATCGGCCGGTTTGAACGGCGCCGGGTGGCGTGCCGCGCGGCAAACGACAACGCCGTCAGGTCCGGCAGCGATGCGGTGCTTCGCGATGCGCTGAAGCATTTTGCCCGCCATGGGCTCGGCGCGGCGGAAGCGGCCCGAACAGAGGCAGAGCAGGCGCGCTTTGCCGGCGACCATCAGGGATACCAGCACTGGCTGGACATCTGCCGGACATTGGACCGGCGCATGGCGTCGGCCCTCTCAACGCGGGGCAATCGCCCGCGTCCCTGAGTTTCGCGGGCCAGAGGGTCTGGCTACGCCATCGTCCGGCTTGCCGGACGCCGCCTGCTGCCCTGCCCATCACATTGTTTTTGCATCAGCCAAAACGGCCGGCAGAATGGAGCAACGTCGCTCCATCAGAGCAGTAACAGATCGCGATAATTGCTATTGCGAACTATTTGCAAAAATTTCCTTCCACGCTAACCTTTTACCGGGTTGCATTCCCCGTTCGGAGCGTTAAGGGCACGGTTATTCGCCGGGCTTCCCACACTTTTCCGCGGGATGAAAAGGGCAGCCCGTTTGCCAGACGCCGATCCCGCATTTCAGGGAAGGACACCGTCGCATTATGGCTCGCAAGAAGATCGCCCTCATCGGCGCCGGCATGATCGGTGGCACGCTGGCGCACCTCGCCGCCAAGAAGGAACTGGGCGACATCGTCCTGTTCGACATTGCCGAAGGAATGCCGCAGGGCAAGGCGCTCGATCTGGCGCAGTGCGGCCCGATCGAAGGCTTCGACGCCAATATCAAGGGCACCAACGATTACGCTGACCTCGCCGGGGCCGATGTGGTGATCGTTACCGCCGGGGTGCCGCGCAAGCCGGGGATGAGCCGCGATGATCTGCTGGGCATCAACCTGGGCGTGATGAAGTCGGTTGGCGAAGGGATCAAAGCCCACTGCCCCGACGCTTTCGTCATCTGCATCACCAACCCGCTTGACGCGATGGTCTGGGCGCTGCGCGAATTTTCGGGCCTGCCCGCCAACAAGGTGGTCGGCATGGCCGGCGTGCTGGACAGCGCCCGCTTCGCCACCTTCCTCGCCTGGGAATTCGGCGTCAGCGTCAAGGACGTCAACGCCTTCGTGCTCGGCGGCCACGGCGACACCATGGTCCCGGTGACCAGCTACACCACCATTTCGGGCATCCCGGTCGACGACCTGGTCAAGATGGGCAAATCGAGCAAGGAAGCGATCGACGGAATCGTCCAGCGCACCCGCTCGGGCGGCGGCGAGATCGTCGGCCTGCTCAAGACCGGCTCAGCCTATTACGCCCCCGCCACCAGCGCGATCGCCATGGCCGAAGCCTATCTGGGCGACCAGAAGCGGATCCTGCCCTGCGCGGTCTATGTTGACGGCAAGTACGGCCTCGACGGACTTTACGTCGGCGTCCCCACCGTGATCGGCGCGGGCGGGGCCGAGGAAGTGATCGAGATCACCCTCGACGCCGAAGCCAAGGCGAACTTCCAGGCCAGCGTCGATGCGGTCAAGGAGCTGCTGGTGGCCTGCAAGGCGATCGAGCCGAGCCTTGGCTGATCCGCATCAACGGGAGCGCTTCATGGTGCGATCAACATTTGCGGTTGTGGCAGCCGGGGCAATTCTGGGATCGGTGCTTGCCCTGCCCACCCAGGCAGGCGGGATCGAGACGAAATCGCTGTGGGAACAGCAGGTCGGCCAATGGGGCGATGCGCGCACCGCTCCCGAAACCCGCACCCGCTGCAAGTCCAGCTTCGATGGAGCCTGGCCCTGGGGCGGGAAGTGGAAGGCTTGCAAGCAGTGGGAAACCAACGCGCGGGTGATGGAAGTCTATGCGACCCTGATCGTCCGTGGCCCAAAGGATATCAGCAAGGCTGACAAGAAGCTGGTTGAGCGCTGCGGACAACTGGCCTCTGCGTCGGCTTCGCAAGTCGATCAGCCCGATCCCGCTCCGGCCCAGGCCGCCGCCCGGACCACGTTCCAGACCTGCGCCGGAAACGTGAGCCTGACCGGGACTGACCGGTTTACGGTGAGCGTCGAAACGCGAAGCGCATGGAGCAAATGGCACTAAGCGCCACTGTCCGCATCCCCAGGAACACCGCCTCAATCGTGGGGCGGCACAAGAGGAATCCCAATGTCCATCCTCATCAACAAGAACACCAAGGTCATCACCCAGGGGATGACCGGCGCGACCGGCAGTTTCCATACGCAGGCCGCGCTCGATTATGGCACGCAGATGGTTGCGGGCGTGACCCCCGGCAAGGGCGGCACGGTCCACATCGGCCTGCCCCAGTTCGATACCGTGGCCGAGGCCAAGGCGGCGACCGGGGCGACGGCTTCGTGCATCTACGTTCCGCCTCCGGGCGCGGCCGACGCCATCCTTGAGGCGATCGATGCCGAGGTCGAGCTGATCGTCTGCATTACCGAGGGCATTCCGGTGCTCGACATGGTCCGCGTCAAGCGCGCGCTGACCGGCAGCAAAAGCCGGCTGATCGGCCCCAATTGCCCCGGCGTGCTGACGCCCGGCGAATGCAAGATCGGGATCATGCCCGGCAACATCTTTTCCAAGGGCAGCGTCGGGGTTGTCAGCCGCTCGGGCACGCTTACTTATGAAGCCGTGTTCCAGACCACCAATGCAGGCCTTGGCCAGACCACCGCAGTCGGGATCGGCGGCGATCCGGTCAACGGCACCAACTTCATCGACGTGCTTGAGCTGTTCCTGGCCGACGATGCCACCAAGTCGATCATCATGATCGGCGAGATCGGCGGCAGCGCGGAAGAAGAAGCCGCGCAGTTCCTGAAGGACGAGGCCAAGCGCGGGCGCAAGAAGCCGATGGTCGGTTTCATCGCCGGGCGCACCGCCCCTCCGGGCCGCCGCATGGGCCACGCCGGGGCGATCGTTTCAGGCGGCCAGGGCGGCGCTGAGGACAAGATTGCGGCGATGGAAGCCGCCGGCATCCGCGTCAGCCCGTCACCCAGCCTGCTGGGTGAGACGCTGGCCGAAGTGCTCAAGGGCTGAATCACCTACGGGTTTGCGCGCAGACCCTCTCAAGCTGCGCGCAAGCCCTTCCTCCCCAGGACAGGCATCATGGGTAACGAAGCACACGATTTCCTCCCCGACGATCCCCAACCAGGTCCAAGCTGGGGCCGTGCCGACTGGCGCACGGCAAGCGACGACCTGACTGCGGCGCTCGATCCGACACAGATGCAGGTGGCGATCAAGGCCGCGACCAAGGGCGGCCCGGCCCCCGATGGCCGCGCGATTGAAGAGGCTGCGGCCGATTCGATCCGGGCTATGATGCTGGTGCGCACTTACCGGGTGCGTGGGCACCTTGCCGCCGATCTCGATCCGCTGGGCCTTTCTCACCAGAACCTGCCTGCGGACCTGACGCCTGAATACCACGGCTTTTCAGGGGCCGCGCTGGACCGTAAGGTCTATGTTGGCGGAACGCTGGGCCTGCAATGGACCACGGTGCGCGAGCTGGTGGAGATTTTGCGCCGCAACTACTGCGGGCACGTCGGTTTTGAATATATGCACATCTCCGACGTGGAGGAGCGGCGCTTCATCCAGGACCGGATCGAGGGCGGTGACAAGTCGATCGACTTCACGCCAGAGGGCAAGAAGGCGATCCTTGGCGCGGTGATCCGCGGCGAGCAGTACGAGAAGTTCCTGGGCAAGAAATACGTCGGCACCAAGCGCTTCGGGCTGGACGGGGGGGAATCGATGATTCCCGCGCTGGAAGCCGTGATCAAATATGGCGGCCAGCTTGGCGTGCGCGAGATCGTTTATGGTATGGCCCATCGCGGCCGGCTCAACGTCCTCGCCAATGTGCTGGCCAAGCCATACCGCGTGATCTTCCACGAATTCTCGGGCGGCACCGCCAATCCCGAGGACGTTGGCGGATCGGGTGACGTCAAGTACCACCTTGGCACCAGCGCCGACCGCGAGTTCGACGGGATCAAGGTTCACATGAGCCTGGTACCCAACCCCAGCCACCTCGAAACAGTCGATCCGGTCGTGCTGGGCAAGACCCGCGCCAACCAGGCGTTCCGCGATGACATCGGCAAGGGCAAGCACAAGCAGGTGCTGCCGGTACTGATCCACGGCGATGCAGCCTTTGCCGGCCAGGGTATCGTCTGGGAATGCTTCGGCTTCTCGGGCGTCAAGGGCTACAACACCGGCGGCTGCATCCACTTTGTCATCAACAACCAGATCGGCTTTACCACCAGCCCGCAGTTTTCGCGCGGCTCGCCCTACCCCTCGGACGTTGCCAAGGGCGTTCAGGCGCCGATCCTTCACGTCAATGGCGATGATCCCGAAGCGGTGACCTTCGCCTGCAAGCTGGCGATCGACTATCGCCAGACCTTCGGCCGCGACGTGATTGTCGATATGTGGTGCTACCGCCGCTTCGGCCATAATGAGGGGGATGAGCCGGGCTTCACCCAGCCGCTGATGTATCAGCAAATCCGCCAGCATCCGGCGGTGAGCAAGCGCTATGCCGACCGTCTGGTCGGCGAAGGGGTGATCGACAAGGACTATGCCCCCGAAGTCGAGATGCGCTTCAACCAGGTGCTGGAAGGCGAGTTCGAGGCATCGAAAAGCTACAAGTCCAACCATGCCGACTGGTTCGCCGGGCGCTGGACCGGGCTCCACTCCCCGGCCGACCCTGAAACCGCCCGGCGCAACATCCAGACCGGGATCGAACAGAAGCTGTTCGACAGCCTGGGCCGGACGCTGACCACCGTTCCCGAAGGGCTTCAGGTTCACAAGACCCTGACCCGCGTGCTTGACGCCAAGCGTGAGATGTTCGCCACCGGTCAGGGGTTCGACTGGGCCACGGCAGAGGCGCTCGCCTTTGGCAGCCTGCTCTCCGAAGGGTTCAGCGTGCGCCTGTCCGGCCAGGATTCGGGCCGCGGCACCTTCAGCCAGCGTCATGCGGTGTGGGTGGACCAGCTTGACGAGCACAAGTACGTGCCCTTGACCACGGTGCCGCACGGCAAGTTCGAGGTGCATGACAGCCCGCTGTCCGAATACGGCGTGCTCGGCTTCGAATACGGCTATGCCAGCGCCGATCCCAAATCGCTGGTGCTGTGGGAAGCGCAGTTTGGTGATTTCGCCAACGGCGCGCAGATCGTGATCGATCAATATATCGCCAGTTCGGAATCGAAATGGCTGCGCGCCAACGGCCTCGTCCTGCTGCTGCCGCACGGGTATGAGGGCCAGGGGCCGGAACACTCCTCCGCCCGGCTCGAACGCTATCTGCAGCTTTGCGCGCAGGATAATATGCAGGTGTGCAACATCACCAGCCCGGCCAATTATTTCCACGTTCTGCGCCGGCAGATGCACCGTTCGTTCCGCAAGCCGCTGGTGATCATGACCCCCAAGTCGCTGCTGCGCCACCCGATGGCGCGGAGCGAGGCGAGCGAGTTCATCGGCCAGGCCCATTTCAAGCGCATCCTTTCCGATCGCAACGGGCCAGAGGACAAGGACACCCGCCGGGTGATCCTCTGTTCGGGCAAGGTTGCCTATGACCTGATGGAAGCGCGCGACGCCGCCGGAATCACCGACACCCAGATCATCCGCATCGAGCAGATCTATCCCTTCCCGGGCGAGCCGCTGGCGGTGCGCCTGGAACGGATGCCGAACCTCGAAGACGTGGTCTGGTGCCAGGAGGAACCGAAGAACAACGGCGCGTGGTTCTTCGTCGAACCCTTCATCGAGGAAGCGCTGATCGCCGCCAGGCGCAAGGTCACCCGCGCCCGCTATGCCGGCCGCAATGCCAGCGCATCCCCGGCGACGGGGCTGGCCAGCCGCCATGCCAGCGAACAGGGCGCGCTGATCAGCCACGCGCTTGGCACCTCTGTCCGCCAAGAAATCCGCCGCAGGAAGAAGGGCTAACCCCTGATCCGTCCATCCTGAGCCTGTCGAAGGATCGTACTTTTCTACTCCGGCCTTGAAAGTGAAGAGCAGTGCTTCGACAAGCTCAGCACGGACGGGTCTGGAAAATGGGAACCTGAAGATGTCCACCGAAGTCAAAGTCCCCATCCTGGGCGAATCCGTTGCCGAAGCGACCATCGGCGAATGGCTGAAGAAGCCGGGCGAAGCCGTTGCGCTGGATGAGCCGATCGCCAGCCTTGAGACCGACAAGGTCGCGATCGAAGTGCCCGCTCCGGTTGCCGGGACGATGGGTCAGTACATCGCCCAGGTCGGTGACAACGTTGCGGTTGGCGCAGTGATCGCCACGATCGAGGATGGCGCTGGCAGCGCCGCCCCTGCCCCGACCGCCGCGCCCGAGCGCAAGGACGCCCCGGCTGCACCCGCCGTCGCCAGCGAAGCCCCTTCGGGCGATGCCGCCGCGCTGTCCCCCGCAGTGCGCCGCGCGGTGCTCGAACACGGGATTGACCCCGCCGGGATCACCGGCACGGGCAAGGACGGACGGATCACCAAGGAAGACGTGGTCGCCGCCGCTGCGGCGAAGACCGCCGCTCCGGCCCCCGCCCAAACCGCGCCAGCGCCGGCTGCTCCCGCCGGCGATCGCGGCGAGGAGCGGGTCAAGATGACCCGCCTGCGCCAGACCGTCGCCAGGCGGCTCAAGAGCGCGCAGGAAACCGCCGCGCTGCTCACCACCTTCAACGACTGCGACATGAGCGCGGTGATGGCCGCGCGCGACAAGTTCAAGGACGGCTTTGAAAAGAAGCACGGCGTCAAGCTCGGCTTCATGTCGTTCTTCGCCAAGGCGGCCTGCCTGGCACTGAAGGACTTCCCGGCAGTCAACGGGCAGATTCAGGGCGATGAAATCGTCTATTTTCCCTACGTTGACCTCTCGGTCGCCGTCTCCGCGCCCAATGGCCTGGTCGTCCCTGTGGTCCGCAATGTCGACAAGCTGGGCTTTGCCGATATCGAAAAGGCAATCGGCGATCTGGGCAAGCGCGCCAAGGACGGCACGCTGACCATGGCCGATATGCAGGGCGGCACCTTCACGATCTCCAACGGCGGGATCTTCGGCGGCCTGATGTCCACCCCGATCATCAACCCGCCGCAGTCAGCGGTGCTGGGCCTGCACCGGATCGAGGATCGCCCGGTGGTTCGCAATGGCGAAATCGTGATCCGCCCGATGATGTACCTCGCGTTGTCCTATGACCACCGCCTGATCGACGGGCGTGAAGCGGTGACCGCGCTCAAGACCATCAAGGAAGCGATCGAGGATCCGACGCGGCTTCTCATTGATCTGTAACCCCATCCGTCCTGAGCTTGTCGAAGGACTGCACTTCAACTTGACGGCGCAAGAAGAAAAGGACGACCCTTCGACAGGCTCAGGGCAGCCGGAATCAGGGTCTGGAGTAAACCATGGCTGACTACGACTACGACGTTCTCATCATCGGTGCCGGTCCCGGCGGCTATGTCGCAGCGATCCGCGCAGCGCAATTGGGGCTGAATACCGCCTGCGTCGAAGGGCGCGAGACGCTGGGGGGCACCTGCCTCAACGTCGGCTGCATCCCGTCAAAGGCGATGCTTCACGCCAGCGAATATTTTGACGCGGCGGCGAACGGATCGATGGCCAAGATGGGCGTGATCGTCACCCCCAAGCTCGACCTGCCAGCGATGCACGGCCAGCGTCAGGACGCGGTCAAGCAGCTGACGGGCGGCATCGAGTTCCTGTTCAAGAAGAACAAGGTTGACTGGATCAAGGGCTTCGCCGCCTTCACCAGCGCTGACACGGTTGAGGTTGCGGGCAAAAGCTACCGCGCCAAGAACATCGTGATCGCCACCGGCTCATCGGTCACTCCGCTGCCCGGGGTGACGATCGACCAGAAGGTCGTGGTGGACAGCACCGGCGCGCTTGAACTGCCCAAGGTGCCCAGGAAGATGGTCGTGATCGGCGGCGGCGTGATCGGGCTGGAACTGGGTTCGGTCTGGCGGCGGCTGGGCGCGGAAGTCACCGTGGTTGAATTCCTCGACCAGCTCCTGCCCGGCATGGACATGGACGTGCGCAAGGAAGCAGCCAAGATCTTCAAGAAGCAAGGCATGGCGCTCAAGCTTGGCACCAAGGTCACCGGGGTGGCAGTCAAGGGCGGCAAGGCCACGCTGACACTGGAACCGGCCAAGGGGGGCGCGGCGGAAACGCTGGAAGCCGATTGCGTCCTCGTCTCGATCGGACGGAGGCCCAACACAGAGGGGCTGGCGCTGGACAAGGCCGGGCTTGAAGTCAATGCGCGCGGCCAGATCGAGGTCGATCATGACCTGCGCACCAGGGTTCCCGGCGTCTGGGCGATCGGCGATGTGGTGCCCGGCCCGATGCTGGCCCACAAGGCCGAGGACGAGGGCATTGCCGTGGCCGAAAACATCGCCGGGCAGACCGGGATCATCAACCACGCGGTGATCCCTTCGGTGGTCTATACCTGGCCCGAAATCGCCGGTGTCGGCCTGACCGAGGAACAGGCCAGGGAGCGCGGCGAGGTCAAGATCGGCAAGTTCCCGATGATGGCCAACAGCCGCGCCAAGACCAATCATGAGCCGGACGGCTTCGTGAAGGTGATCGCCGATGCGAAAACCGACCGGGTGCTGGGCACCTGGATCATCGCCTCGGTCGCCGGAACGATGATTGCCCAGGTTGCCCAGGCGATGGAGTTCGGCGCCACCAGCGAAGACATCGCCTACACCTGCCACGCTCACCCGACGCACAACGAGGCGATCAAGGAAGCGGCGATGGCGGTTACCGGCAAGCCGATCCATATTTGAGGACAATCCACATGGCCGATACCATCACCGTCAAACTGACCAGCGACGAAATCGAAATGCTGGTAGATGCCCTTGAAGCCGATCAGGAAGGCTATGTCGAAGCCGCCAAGGAAGCGCGCGGCAACAACCGCCGCGATGAAGTGGCGACCTTTACCGAAGCGGCGACCCGCATCGATACGCTGAAGACCCGGCTTCAGGCCCTGATCGACGACTGAACGGCGGGTGCCCGCCTCCGCCCTGCCCAGCCTGCCCCCGCTGCTTGACCTTGCCGGGACGGCGGTGTTTGCGCTGTCTGGCGCATTGGTGGCGGCGCAATTGCGGCAAACCTTTGTCACCATGGCGTTCTTTGCGCTGGTTACAGGGGTTGGCGGCGGATCGGTGCGCGATCTGCTGATTGGCGCACCGGTGTTCTGGGTGCGTGACCCGTGGGTTGCCCCGGTGTGCCTGGGGGTGGCGCTGATCGCCTGGTTCACCCCGCGCCGCTGGTGGGAGGGCGCGCTGCTTGACTGGGCCGATGCGGTTGGTCTTGCTGTCTATGCGGTGCTGGGCGCGGCCAAGGCCATGGCTTTCGGGATCACCCCGGTTCCGGCGATGATGATGGGGGTTATCACCGGCTGCGTTGGCGGGGTGATCCGCGATGTTCTGGCTGGCCGACCGTCAATCATCATGCGGCCCGAGCTTTACGTTACCGCAGCGGCGCTGGCCTCGGCGCTGTGCGTCGGCGGCACCTTGCTGGAACTGCCGCGCCAGATCGCCTGGGCGGTGGCCGCGCTCGGCGGGTTCGCACTGCGCGGACTGGCCATCAGCCGGGGCCTGGCGCTGCCTGCCTATGGCCGCGACAATAATCGGTAACCCCCTGAACAGCGGGCGGACTTGATCCGCAATCTTGCGCCGGCGATCAGGCTGGAAATCGTCAACTAGGGCCGGTTCAGTGCCATCCGCCGTGCCCGGCCAATCGTCAGCAGCAAGGCTGCCGCGCAGCTGAGCATCAGGGGAATGATCCAGTACCCCAAAAGCTCGTTCGCCGCAGCAGGTGGACTGGCAAAAATGCCAAGCGCAAATGCGCCATCGCCCGTGAACAGCCCGGTGCTGGCCGGAAGGAACAGCTTGCCCAGCCCGGCAGCAATGAACGCGGCCACAAACACCAAACGAACCGCGTCAAAACTCCAGCCTGCCGCCAGCCGTGCCCGCCGCACAAGCCGCAGTCCGAACGAACGCAATGTCGGCAGTTCAATCGGCACCTCCTGCACGGCTGGATCGCACAGGATCTCTGCTCCGAATGTTGTCAAAAGGGCCTTGGTGCTTTCAAGCGAAGCCGGGTTTCCGGCTTCGATCCGCTGGATGGTCTGCGCGCTCAGATCGGATGCGATCGCCGCTTCTTCCTGCGACATTGCGCGGGCCAGTCTGGCTTCGGCAAGCTTGGTCGGGTCAATTTGCACACTGGCCTCCGTTATCGATGCTTGCACCGGGTGGCCGATTCGCGTTGGCCTGACCACGACATCTTCACGACAGCGGGTGCGTGTCGCACCTAAAGCCGGTCAAGCTCCTTCAGCGGGCGGCTGGCATCGGCGAGGTCTTCGGGCGCGATCATTGCGCCTTCCTCAACCAGTTTGCGCGCCTGGACATAGTCCTTGATCGCATTGACCGCATCGAGCGCGATGATCTTGCCCTGCTTGAGATAGATCACCGAAAAGCTGCGGCTGGCCGGATCGCCGCGCAGCACTTCGGTATCATAGCCGTTCGACAGGCCAACGGTTTGCAGCTTCAGGTCATACTGGTTGGACCAGAACCACGGCGTCGCCTTGTAAGGCTCGGCCTTTCCCGCCACCGCCCTGGCCACCGTTACCGCCTGATCATTGGCGTTCTGCACGCTTTCCAGCCGCACCACAGCGCCATCGGCAAATGGGTTGGCATGGGCAGCGCAATCACCGATCGCATAGACATCCGGCAGGCTGGTGCGGCACAGATCATCCACGTCAATGCCATTGCCGCCAGCCGCCCCCGCGATCAGCAACGGCCCAACCGCCGGGATAATCCCGATGCCGACAATCACCATCTGACAGCCAATTTCACTGCCATCGGCAAGCCGCACACCGCTGACCCGTCCATCACCCAGCATCGCCTCGATCCCGGTTTCGGTGCGCAGATCGACCCCGTGGGCACGGTGTTCGGCCTCGTAGAACGCTGAAAGCTGCGGTCCGGCGACGCGGGCCAGGACGCGTGGCAGCATTTCCAGCAGGGTGACCTCGTGCCCCAGCTTGCGCAGCACCGCCGCCGCCTCCAGCCCGATATAGCCGCCGCCGATCACCACCACCCGTTCCGTTCCGTCAAGGGCGGCCAGGATGGCATCGGCATCATCGCGGGTCCGCACGGCATGGACGCCGGCAAGCTCGGCCCCGGGAATGGTCAAACGGCGCGGATCACCGCCCGTGGCCCAGATCAGCGTACCATAGGTGATCGCGCGGCCATCGCCCAGCGTCGCGATATGCGCCTTTGGATCAATCGCGGTGACTTCCGCCCCCAGCAGCAGGTCCACCTCCTTGCCCGGCCAGAATTCGGGCGGGCGGATATAAAGCCGCTCAAAGCTCTTTTCGCCGAGCAGATATTCCTTGGACAGCGGCGGCCGTTCATAGGGGGGCTCGGCCTCGCGCCCGACCATGGCGATCGATCCGGCAAAGCCCTGCTGACGAAGCTGGATTGCAGCAGCACCGCCGCCTTGCCCCGCCCCAACGATCAGCACATCATAGTTCACGCGCGCCCTCCGCCTCTGTACCGTCCGCACTGCCTTAGCGCGTTACCTTGGCAGCACAAGTCGGCTGCGCGCGCTTTGCCGCGCGTGCGGTATCAGGTGCCGCGCCCGCGCGGCGAACCGGGCAAGCTCTGCTGCCCGGTCCCCGCGTTGGCGCAAAGGCGCGGTCCTTCAGCCGTCCAACCGCTCGATGACAATCGCCGGAGCCATGCCGCCCGCAGCGCACATGGTGACCAGGCCGTAACGCCCGCCCGAGCGCTCAAGCTCGTCCAGCGCAGTGCCGATCAGGATCGATCCGGTCGCGCCGATCGGATGGCCCAGCGCCATCGACCCGCCGTTGATATTGACCTTGGCCCGGTCAAGATGAAGGTCGCGGATGAACTTTTCGGCGACCACCGCGAAGGCCTCGTTGATTTCCCAGACGTCGATGTCCTCAACCTTGAGCCCGGCCTTTTCCAGCACCTTCTTCGCCGCCGGAACCGGGGCGTTGAGCATCAACGTGGGATCATCGCCCTGATTGGCATAGGCCACGATCCGGGCGCGCGGCTTCAGGCCGTGCTTGTCGGCATAGTCCTTGCTGGTCAGCAGCACCGCCGCCGCGCCATCGACCACGCCCGAGGAATTGCCGGCGTGATGGACGCCCTTCCATTCCAGTTCCGGATAGCGCCGCTGGATCTGCTTGCGGAAGGTGACACCGTTCCCCAGATCGAAATCGGCAACCCCGTCAAAGCTGGCCTTGAGCGCGGACAGCCCCTCCATGGTTGTTTCGGGGCGAGGGAATTCCTCACGG
Organism: Pseudomonadota bacterium; assembly: GCA_018240895.1. Taxonomy (GTDB): domain Bacteria; phylum Pseudomonadota; class Alphaproteobacteria; order Sphingomonadales; family Sphingomonadaceae; genus Novosphingobium. Next base: position 48,903 of record JAFEEX010000011.1, read on the forward strand.
TCAAGCGCGACTGTGCCGTCGGTATTGTAAACCGTTACCACGGATTTTTCGAAGCGGCCTTCACGGATCGCGCGGTCTGCGCGTTCCTGGCTGACCAGCGCCAGCGCGTCGAGCGCCTGACGATCAATCCCCTCGCGCGCGGCGATCGCGTCCCCGCACACGCCCTGGTGGCTTTGCGGGTGCAGCGCGTCGAGTTCGGGGTTACCCGAACCCATCATCCGCTGCGGCAGCCCGGCATTGGCGCGTTCGGCGGCAAGCTGCTGCTGATAGCTCATCATCTCGGTTCCGCCGGCGATGACGCAGTCTTCCATGCCCGCCATGATCGAGGCCGCGGCGAGGTTGACCGAGGTGATGCCCCCGCCGCAAAACCGGTCAAGCGTGGTGCCCGAGGCGGAGATGTCATAGTCCGCCGCCAGCGCCGACATCCGGCCCAGATCGCCGCCCTGCTTGCCTTCCTGAGTGCTGGTTGACCAGATGATGTCATCGACCGTGGTGGTATCCAGATTGTTGCGATCCTTGATCGCCTTCAGGACGGTCGAGGCAAGGTGCTGCGGGTGAAGGTGCGACAATGCGCCCTTGCCGGGCTTGCCAATCCCGCGCGGGGTGCGGACGGCGTCGATGATATAGGCTTCGGCCATGGTTCGGTTCCTCTTTCCTCAAATGCAAATCTGCTCGGCCAACCCGTTCCGTCTGCCCTGAGCTTATCGAAGGGCGGCACTTTTCTTCGGCCTTCGCGCTGAACGGGGAAAGGACAGTCCTTCGACAAGCTCAGGACGGACGGTGTTGATTGGCTGGAATTCCCTTCTCCGATCCGGCTCAGGCCAGCATGCCGCCAAGGCGCTGGCGGATGATCGCTTCGGCATCGGCGACGATGCGGTTGATCAGCACCTCGCAGGTCGGAATGTCGGTGATCAGGCCCTGGATCATCCCGGCGCTCCAGATGCCGTGGTTGGTATCGCCGCTTTGCAGCCCTTCGCGGCCGCGCACACCCTTGACCAGACTGGCAACCTGTTCGAACGGCTTGCCCTCCGCCTCGGCGGCGCGGACCGCCTGGCTGATCTCGTTCTTCGCCACCCGCGCGGTGTTGCGATAGGTGCGGAAAATCAGGTCGGTCGAGCGTTCGTCGCCCGCGACCATCGCCTCCTTGAAGGCCTGATGGATCGGCGCTTCTACCGTGGCGGTAAAGCGGGTGCCCATGTTGATCCCCTCGGCCCCCAGCGCCAGCGCCGCGGCCATTCCGCGCCCGTCACCAAATCCGCCCGATGCCAGCAGCGGGATCTTCACCTTGTCCGCCGCCGCCGGGATCAGGATCAATCCGGGAATGTCATCCTCGCCCGGGTGGCCGGCGCATTCGAACCCGTCGATAGAGATCACGTCCACGCCGGCGCGCTCGGCCGAAAGCGCGTGGCGAACGGCGGTGCACTTGTGGAGGATCTTGATCCCGTGGGGCTTCATCATCTCCCACAATTCGCGCACCGCCGGCGTTCCGGCGGTTTCAACAATCTTGATCCCGCTATCGATGATCGCCTGGGTATAGGCCTTGTAATCGGGCGGGTTGATCGTGGGGAACACGGTCATGTTCACGCCGAAGGGCTTGTCGGTCATGCCCTTGCACCGCTCAATCTCTGCGGCGAGGGCTTCGGCGCTGGGTTGAGTCAGCCCGGTCAGGATGCCAAGCCCGCCGGCATTGGATACCGCGCTGGCCATTTCCGCCACGCCCACCCATTGCATCCCGCCCTGGACGATCGGATGCTTGATCCCGAGCAGTTCGGTGATGCGGGTCTTGATGGCCATGATTCCCTCTTCAGACGGTGCTTCGAAGGGCTGTTTAACCGCTCAATTAAAATTGGCAACAATTCATGATCAGCCGCCCGGGCCAAAGTGCGCGACCAGCTCATATCCCGCCGCGACGAACAGCTGGCGCACGGCGGTAATCGGCTCGGTTCCGCGCCAGGTGCGGCGTTCGATACACAGGCACGCCGCCCCCGCTTGAAGGCCAAGCGCGGCCGCTTCCTCCGCGCTGGCGCCGTGAGCAAAGATTCGCGTGTCCGCCTCGGTCCAGGGGATATGGTGGAGCAGCCAGGTGCCGGGGGCCTCACCCGTCAGGTCGGCATCGGCGATAGCCGGAACCGCGGCCAGGCTTACCAGCCGGTCCTCAATCGCAAGCGGCGCGCCATCGGCGAAATGCGTGCCGGCAAGATGCAGCGCGGACTGACCGGACAGGTGGCCCTCCCGCGCGGTCACCTTCTCACGGCGGTCCAGCCGGAACCGATAGTCCTGCCCGCGCTCCATGACCTGCGCGGCAAGGTCCGGCACTTCAAGCACCATGGCGTGAACCCGCGGGCGGGCCACGAAGGTTCCGGCGCGCTTGCGCCGCTCGATCAGCCCGGCAGAGGCCAGCGTCGACAGCGCCTTGCTGACCGTCATGCGTGAACAGCCAAACGCGGTCATGATTTCCTGCTCGGTCGGCAGGCGCGCACCCGGGGCGAGTTCGCCCGCCAGAATGCGGCGCTCAAAATGGTCGCGGATTGCTTCGCCGAGCGGCTGAGTCATGCCAAAAGCCGCCGCAGCGCCGCGGCATAGCGGGCTGCGATCCTGTCGCGCGCGTGGTGCCGCCCGCCGCTCACCACCTTGCGCCCGCGCCGCCACACCCCGTCGAGCGCCGAGCGCCCCGCGGCGAAGATCAGCGCGTCAAGCCGTTGCTCGGGCTGGATCGCGGCCAGCGCGGGGTGCGCGGGATCGAGGCTGAGCAGATCAGCCTCATTGCCCAGTGCGATGCCGAAGCTGCCGCCCAGCGCCTGCGCCCCGCCCCGTCCGGCCATGTCGAACAGCGCCGCGCCGGTCGATTGTCCCGGATGCAGCGCCGCGACGTTGCGTTTGCGCAGGGCAAGGCGCTGGCCATATTCGAACCAGCGCAATTCCTCGAAGGCGTCGATCTTGACGTTGGAATCGCTGCCTACGCCCCAGGCCCCGCCCGCCGCCAGATAGTCCGGCGCTGGAAACAGGCCGTCGCCAAGGTTGGCCTCGGTCACCGGGCAGAGCCCGGCCACGGCCCCGCTCGCGGCGAGCGCGGTCGTTTCGGCCTCCGTCATATGAGTAGCGTGGACCAGACACCAGTTGGCGGCGACCGGGGCGTGATCCATCAGCCATTCGACCGGACGCTGACCGCTCCAGGCCAGGCACTGTTCGACCTCGCGGACCTGTTCGGCGATGTGGATGTGGATCGGGGCCGTGCCTGCCAGCGCGGCCAGCCCGGCCAGTTCCTCGGGCGTGACCGCGCGCAGGCTGTGCGGCGCAAGGCCCAGCACCGCCCCGGGCAGATCGCGCAGCGCCTCTGCACAGGCACCATGCAATTGGGCGAAGCTGTCCGGCGCCGAAAGGAACCGCGCCTGATCGGCCTGCAGGGCCTGTCCGCCGAACCCGGCGTGGGCATAGAACACCGGCAGCAGGGTCAGGCCGATCCCGCTTTCCTGCGCCGATTCCGCCAGCGCCCGCGCCATCGCCGCCGGATCGGCATAGCGCGAACCATCGGGGGCGTTGTGAAGGTAATGGAACTCGCCAACGCGGGTGAACCCGCCTTCCAGCATCTCGATATAGGCCAGCGCGGCGATCGCCTGCATCGCCTCGGGATCGAGGCGGGGAACGAAGCGGTACATCGCTTCGCGCCACGACCAGAAGCTGTCCTCGCCCGCGCCGCGCACCGCGCCGCGCACCTCACCGCGCCCGGCGATGGCGCGCTGGAAGGCGTGGCTGTGGAGATTGCTCAGGCCCGGCATCAGCAGCGCGGCGCGCTCATCCCCCGGCTGCGGCGCGACGCCGGTTTCGATCCCTGTGATCAGGCCGCCGTCAATCGTGATCCGCACCTGATCGACCCAGCCCTGGGGCAGCAGCGCCGAACCGGCGTGAAGAACCTGTGGCATCGAACTGCTCCCTTGCTTTCGATTATGTCTATACATTATTGCTCGACTCTGCAACAGTGTGATCGAGAGGATTCGCGAGACCCCATGCAGATCGACCGCATCTGGACCAATGCCCGCCTTGCCACCATGACTGGCGAGGGGCTGGGTGTGGTCGAGAATGGCGCGCTGGCCTGCGCCGCCGGGCGGATCGTCCATGCCGGGCCTGCTGACACATTGCCCCCCGCTCCTGGTGCCGAGCGGATCGACTGCGCCGGGCGCTGGATCACCCCGGGGCTGATTGATTGCCACACTCACCTGATCCACATGGGCAACCGCGCGCGCGAGTTTGAGATGCGGCTGCAAGGCGCGAGCTATGAGGAGATCGCCCGCGCCGGGGGCGGGATCGTTTCGACCATGCGCGCCACCCGCGCGGCGAGCGAGGACGAACTGGTCGCGGCGGCCCTGCCCCGGCTCGACGCCCTGCTGGCCGAAGGCGTAACCACGATCGAGATCAAATCGGGCTATGGCCTCGACGCGCCGAGCGAACTGGCCATGCTCAGCGCCGCGCGGCGGCTGGGGCGCGAGCGCGGCGTCACGGTGCGCGCAACCTTCCTTGGCGCTCATGCCCTGCCGCCGGAATATCAGGGTAATCCCGATGGTTATATCGCGATGCTGTGCGATGACCTGATCCCGCGCGTCGCCGCAGAGGGGCTGGCCGACGCGGTTGACGGGTTCTGTGAGGGGATCGGCTTTACCCCCGCCCAGATCGAGCGGATGTTCACCGCCGCAAGGGCTGCGGGCCTGCCGGTCAAGCTTCATGCCGAGCAGCTTTCCAACCTTCATGGCGCGGCGCTGGCGGCGCGGTTCGGGGCGCTGTCAGCCGATCACCTCGAATATCTCGATCAGGCCGGAGTCGCGGCGATGGCCGAAGCCGGAACCGTGGCCGTGCTCCTTCCCGGAGCCTATTATTTCGTGCGCGAGACACAGCTTCCCCCGGTCGATGCGCTGCGCCGCGCCGGGGTGCCGATCGCGCTCGCCACCGATTGCAACCCCGGCACCTCTCCGCTGACATCGCTGCTGCTGACGATGAACATGGGGGCAACGCTGTTCCGCCTGACCGTCGACGAATGCCTGCGCGGCGTAACCCGCAACGCCGCCCGCGCGCTGGGCATGGCGAACGAGGTCGGCACGCTTGAGCCGGGCAAGCGCTGCGATCTGGCGATCTGGGACATCGGGCATCCCGCCGAACTGGTTTACCGCATGGGCTTCAACCCGCTCCATGCGCGCGTGCGGAGCGGCCAATGACGAACGACAGGCTTGCCAGCGACTTTGCGCGCGACGGAGCAGTGGTGCTGCGCGGCGCGCTGACGGCGGACGATGTCGCGGCGCTGGCGCGGGGGATCGAAGCCAATCTTGCCGCGCCCAGCCCGAATGCCAAAGTCGCGTCTTCGGCGGATGATCCCGGCCGTTTCATCGAGGATTTCTGCTGCTGGCAGGACAATGCCGACTATCGCGCGCTGATATGGCACAGCGAATTGCCACACCTTGCCGCAAAGCTGCTTCGCAGCCGCACGGTGCGGCTCTACCACGATCATATGCTGACCAAATCGGCAAGGACGCGGCAGGCGACCCCGTGGCATCAGGACCAGCCCTATTACAATATCGACGGCGCGCAGACGATCAGCTTCTGGATTCCCGCCGATCCGGTCCCGCGCCATTCAACCCTTGAATTCGTTGCCGGATCCCATCGCGGGCCGTGGTTGATGCCGCGCAGTTTCATGGATGACCAGGCAAAATGGTTTCCCGAAGGCGCGCTTGAGGAATTGCCCGATATCGATGCCGATCCGGCCCGTTTCCCGGTTATCGGCTGGCCGCTGGAACCCGGCGACGTTGTGGCGTTCAATATGCTTACCCTGCACCGGACGGCGGGAAGCGCGGCCGATCGCCGGGTGCTTTCGCTGCGCTTCATCGGCGATGATGTGCGCCATGCGCCGCGCGAATGGCGCACCTCTCCCGAATTTCCCGGTTTGCGAGAGCGGCTGCCCGCCGGTGCCGAACTGAACGACCCCCTGTTCCCGCTGGTCTGGAACAATCACCTTCGCTGCGAGATGCCCCAATGATTACACTTGTTCCCGGCCATGTTCCGCTCACCACCTGGCGCGCGATATTTTCGGGTGCCACCGCGCGGCTCGATCCGTCCGCCCAAGGTCCGATCGCCGCCAGCGCCGCCACGGTTGAAGCGATCCTGGCGCGGGACGAGGCGGTTTATGGGATCAACACCGGCTTCGGCAAGCTTGCCTCGGTGCGGATTGCGGCTGAAGATCTGGCCGCGCTTCAACGCAATATCGTGCTGAGCCACGCCGCCGGAACCGGCGATCCCAGCCCTGCCCCGGTCGTGCGGCTGATGATGGCCCTGAAGCTCGCCAGCCTGGCGCAGGGAGCCTCGGGCGTGCGCCCGGCAACGGTCGCCCTGCTTGAGGCGATGCTGATCCACGACATCATTCCGCTGGTCCCCTGCCAGGGATCGGTCGGGGCGAGCGGCGATCTGGCCCCGCTTGCCCACATGACCGCGCCGCTGATCGGAGTGGGAGAAGTCTGGTTCAAGGGCAAAAAAATGCCCGTATCGGAAGCTTTTGCCAAGGCAGGTTTGAAACCGCTTGAACTTGGCCCCAAGGAAGGGCTGGCCCTGCTCAACGGCACACAGTTCAGCACCGCCAATGCCCTTGCCGGGCTGTTCGCCGCCGAACGCGCGCTGCAATCGGCGTTGGTCACCGGCGCGCTTTCGACCGAAGCGGCCAAGGGCAGCGACACCCCGTTCGATCCGCGCATTCACACCCTGCGCCGGCACAAGGGGCAGATCGAAACCGCCGCCGCGCTGCGCGGCCTGATGGCCCGGTCGGCGATCCGTGCCAGCCACCTCGACAATGACGTGCGCGTGCAAGACCCCTATTGCCTGCGCTGCCAGCCGCAGGTTATGGGCGCGTGCCTCGATCTGCTGCGCCAGGCGGCGACAACGCTGGAGGCCGAGGCCAACGGCGTGTCAGACAATCCGCTGGTTTTCACTGACACAGGCGAAGCGTTGTCAGGCGGGAACTTTCATGCCGAGCCGGTTGCCTTCGCCGCTGACATGATCGCACTGGCGCTGTGCGAGATCGGCTCGATCAGCGAGCGCCGGCTGGCGATGCTGGTCGATCCGGCGCTGTCGGGCCTGCCCGCCTTCCTCACCCCGCGTCCGGGCCTCAATTCAGGCTTCATGATCCCGCAGGTCACCGCCGCCGCCCTGGTCAGCGAGAACAAGCAGCGCGCCTATCCGGCCAGCGTCGATTCGATCCCGACCAGCGCCAATCAGGAGGATCACGTTTCCATGGCCGCGCACGGCGCACGGCGACTGGCGGGCATGGCCGCCAATGTCGAGGCGGTGATCGCGCTGGAATGGCTGGCGGCGGCGCAAGGGATCGAGTTCCACCGGCCGCTACGCTCAAGCAATCCGCTTGAGGCCGCTCACGCCTTGCTGCGCCAATCCGTCCCCGCGCTTGATGAAGACCGCCACTTCGCACCCGATATCGAGGCCGCCTGCGCGCTGGTGCGCAGCGGTGCCTTGGCCGGCACGGCGAGCGGCCTGCCCGGCGTGGCATGAACGACTGGCTCCACATCCATCGCGGCACCGCACCGCTGATCGTGTCGTTCCCCCATGGCGGGACCGAACTGGGCGGGATCGAGCCGCGCTTCGCCTCGCCCTGGCTCGCCCGGCGCGATGCCGACTGGTGGATTGCCGATCTCTATGCCTTCGCCCGCGACATGGGCGCGACCACCGTGGCCACTGATGTCAGCCGCTCGGTCATCGACGTCAACCGCGATCCCTCCGGCGTCTCGCTCTATCCCGGCATGGCGGCCACCGAACTGTGCCCGACCACCACCTTCGACGGCGAACCGCTCTATCGCGGCTTTGATCCCGAAGATGACGAGATCGCCTGGCGCCGCCGGACCTTCTTCGATCCCTATCACGCCGCGCTGGCGGTGGAGATCGAACGCCTGCGCGCCGTGCATCCGCGCGTCGTGCTTTATGACGCCCATTCGATCCGCAGCCGCATCCCACGCCTGTTCGATGGCGAACTGCCGCAGTTCAACCTGGGCACCAACGGCGGCGCAACCTGCGATCCCGCGCTGGAAGCCGCGCTGGTTGATGTGTGCGCCGCGTCTGGCCAAAGCTGGGTCGCCAATGGCCGCTTCAAGGGCGGCTGGACCACACGCCATTACGGCGCGCCCGCCAATGGGGTCCATGCCGTGCAGATGGAACTGGCCCAGCGCGGCTATATGGGCGAGCCGGACCAGCCTGATGAAGCCAACTGGCCCGGCCCGCTTGATCCCCGCCCCCCGATCGAACCGACACTGCGCGCGCTGATCGCCGCCTGCCTGACCTTTGCCGAAGGAAGCCCTGCATGACCCGTCTCGACAACAGCCGCACCATCCGTCCCGCCACCGGAACCGAACGCACCGCCCAGTCGTGGCTGACCGAAGCCGCGCTGCGAATGCTGATGAACAATCTGCACCCCGACGTGGCCGAGCGGCCCGAGGAACTGGTGGTCTATGGCGGGATCGGCCGCGCCGCTCGCGACTGGGAAAGCTACGACAAGATCGTTGAGACCCTGCGCCGGCTGAAGGATGACCAGACGCTGCTGGTCCAGTCGGGCAAGCCGGTCGGCGTGTTCCAGACTCATGCCGATGCGCCGCGCGTGCTGCTGGCCAATTCCAACCTGGTGCCCAAGTGGGCGACCTGGGAACACTTCAACGAACTCGATAAAAAGGGCCTGGCTATGTACGGCCAGATGACCGCGGGATCGTGGATCTACATCGGCAGTCAGGGGATCGTTCAAGGCACTTACGAAACCTTTGTCGAGATGGGCCGCCAGCATTTTGGCGGCGATCTGTCGGGCAAGTGGCTGCTCACCGCCGGGCTTGGCGGGATGGGCGGCGCCCAGCCGCTTGCCGCAACCATGGCCGGGGCATCATGCCTGGCCATCGAGTGCCAGCGCAGCCGGATCGAGATGCGGCTGCGCACCGGATACGTCGATCACCTGGCCGAAACGCTGGATGAGGCGATGGCGCTGATCAACGCCGCCTGCGCGGAAAAGCGCGCAATCTCGGTCGGGCTGCTGGGCAACGCGGCCGAGATTCTGCCCGAAATGCTGGCGCGCGGTATCCGCCCCGATCTGCTGACCGATCAGACCAGCGCGCATGATCCGGTCAACGGCTACCTTCCCGCCGGATGGACCGTGGCCGAATGGGTCGACAAGCGCGAGCGTGAGCCGGAGGTGGTGGCCAAGGCCGCCAAGGCGTCGATGGCCCGCCATGTCGAAGCGATGCTGGCCTTCCAAAGCCAAGGCGTGCCGACCACCGATTATGGCAACAACATCCGCCAGGTCGCCTTTGATGAAGGTGTGAAGGACGCCTTTGCCTTCCCCGGCTTCGTCCCGGCCTATATCCGCCCGCTGTTCTGCCGGGGAATCGGCCCGTTCCGCTGGGCGGCGCTGTCGGGCGATCCGGAGGACATCTACAAAACCGACGCCAAGGTGAAGGAACTGATCCCCGATGATCCGCACCTGCACCGTTGGCTCGACATGGCGCGCGAGCGGATTCACTTTCAGGGCCTGCCCGCGCGGATCTGCTGGGTCGGTCTGGGGGACCGCCACCGGCTTGGCCTGGCCTTCAACGAAATGGTCGCCAACGGCGAGTTGAAGGCCCCGGTGGTGATCGGCCGCGATCACCTCGATTCCGGCTCTGTCGCCTCACCCAACCGAGAGACCGAGGCGATGATGGACGGCAGCGATGCCGTGTCAGACTGGCCGCTGCTCAACGCCCTGCTCAACTGCGCCAGCGGCGCAACCTGGGTGTCGCTGCATCACGGCGGCGGCGTTGGCATGGGCTATTCTCAGCATTCGGGCATGGTGATCGTTGCCGATGGCACCCCGGAAGCGGCCAAGCGGCTGGAACGGGTGCTGTGGAACGATCCCGCCACCGGCGTCATGCGCCACGCCGATGCCGGCTATACCATCGCCCTCGACTGCGCGCGGGACAAGGGGCTGGACCTGCCGGGTATCCTCGGCTGATTTGAGCAGCCCCTTGCCTCAATCCTCAGCCCGATTTAATCATGCGGTTAAATTGAGATGCGGGGATCGAGGCCATGGGCGCAGCTTACCAGACGATCAGCGTGGAAAAGCGAGGACAGGTTGACTGGCTGACGCTGAACCGACCCGAGGCGCTGAATACCATCAACCTGGCCATGGTTGGCGAGCTCAACGACTATTTCGGCAGGCTTTACCACGATGGCTCGGTCAGGGTGGTGGTGGTGCGCGGCGCGGGCAAGGCGTTCTGCGCCGGGCTGGACATCAAGGAACATCATGACCGCGGCGACGTGCCGTTTGGTGGCGGCTTTGGCTTTCAGGGCTATCTGGCCGATGTCTATGTCAAGATGCGGCGCTGCCCGCAGGTAATCCTGTCACTGATCCATGGCCCGGCCTGCGGCGGCGGCTTTGCCTTTGCCCTGGCCAGCGACATCCGCCTGGCCGGGGAAAGCGCGAAAATGAACGCGGCCTTCATCCGCATCGGCCTGTCATCGTGCGACATGGGGGTAAGTTATTTCCTGCCCCGGCTGGTGGGCGGCTCGATCGCGGCGGAACTGATGTTGACCGGGCGGTTCATCCATGCCCCGCGCGCGCTGGCGGTTGGGCTGGTGGCCGAAGTGGTGCCCGACGCCGGGTTGGAGGCGGCAGCCCAGCCGTGGATTGACGATCTGCTCCACGCATCGCCCATGGGCCTAAGGATGACCAAGGAAGGGCTGGCCATGGCCATTGACGCGGCAAGCCTTGAAGCCGCCATGGCGATTGAAAACCGCAATCAGGTGATGTGCGCCAAAAGCGCCAATTTCGCCGAGGGTATGCGCGCCTTCATCGAAAAGCGCGCGCCCGTCTATTCCCCGGATTGAACCGCATCCTGACAGGATTCAGATCTGGCCGTCATGATCCGGCGGTCAGCTTCGCCAGGTCTGCCTTGTAACTGCTGCGCATCGCCAGGAAGGCCAGCGCGGCCAGCAGGCAGGGCACCGGCAGCAGGCGGAACGCGCCGAGCAGGCCGATCGAATCCGCGATCTTCCCGGTCAAAATCGGCCCCGGTGCCAGTCCCAGCAGGTTGTTGACCAGTGTCATCGTTGCAAAGGCGGTGCCGTGCAGCGACAGCGGGGTAAGGTTGGCGACCATGGCCCCGGCCGGTCCCCCGGTCCCCCCCACCAGCGCCATGGCCAGCGCCAGCAGGGCAAGCTGCCCCGGCCCCGGCGGCAATTGCAGCGCCAGGGTCAGGCTGATTGCCGTGCCGACACAGAAGCTGGCGGCAAGCGTGATCTTGCGCCCCGGATCGCCGCGCGACAGCCGGTCGCTGGCAATGCCGCACAGGATCATCCCCGCCCCGCAGATCAGCAGCAGCACGGCGGCCACGCGTCCGGCCTTGTCCACCGGCATGGCATAATAGCGGAAAAGATAGCTGGGCAGCCACGATGGCAGGGCCCCGGCCGCGAAGTATTGCAGGCCATTGCCAAGATAGGCCAGCCGTACTGACCGGCTGGAAACGAGCTGGCGCACCGAAGCCTTTGGCTGCGCATTCGCCGCCTCGCCGTCGCCGCCGCCCGACAGCGCCTTGATCCGCTTTTCCCGCACCACTAGCGGATAGGCGGCGCCCAACACCAGCCCCATCACGCCGATCACCATGAAGGCGGTGCGCCAGCCGTGCAGCGCCGCAATCTGCGCGCCGATCGCCACGCCCAGCACCTGCCCGAATATCCCGCCCGCCAGGAACATGGCGGAAAGGGTGGCCCGCAGACGGCGCGGAAACACGCTGATGACAACGGCGATGCCGACGCTACCATAAGCCGCCTCTCCAACGCCGACCAAGGCCCGGCCAACCAGCATCTGCCCATAGCTGCCGGCCACCGCACAAAGCAGCGTGGCGAGACTCCACAATATCGCCATCGCGGTAAGGCTGCGCACCCGCCCCCAACGATCCGCCGCCAGCGACAGCGGCAGGGTCAGCAGCCCGACCATCACCGCGACAACGCCGGCCAGCCATCCCAGTTCGCCGTCGTTGAGGTGCCATTCGGCCTTGAGCAGCGGGAACACGGCATTCAGCACTTGCCGCGCCATGTAGTCAGAGATCAGCAGGCCAAAGCTGAGCGCGAACACCGCCCAGCCATAAACAGTGGCGCGGGGTGGCCCTTCGCCCAGCGACGGGTCGTCAGCAACAGGTCCAGCCACTATCCCTCTCCCCGCCGCGTCACATCATGGCCGTGACTTTGACAGCCTTTCGATCAGAGGCAAGGCATCATCCCAAACCCCGAACCCCGAAGGCGGATTAAGGTGGCCAACCGCCCCGGCGTCGTAAAGTTCCGCACCCCAGGCGCGCGCCAGTTCCTCCACCTTTTCGAACCGGGCCAGCGGATCGTTCCGGCTGGCGGCGACCAGCGCCGGAAACGGCAGCGCCGCACGCGGGATCGGCAGCCAGCCGCCATCACGAAGGTCGGCAAGCGCGGGGTAGCCAGGCGGAAGCGGATTTTCGACATCGGCGGGGGTCGCCAACAGCGCGCCCCTGATCGCCCGCGTCGGATTGCGCGCCCAGGCGGCTACCATCAGGGATCCCGCGCTGTGCGCGGCAATCACCACATCCCCCGAAATCGCACCAAGCGCTGCATCCAGCGCCGCGACCCGCGCGGCGCTGGACAGGCGATCAGCCGTCAGCGGCTCGACCGTGACCGACCCCGGCAAGGCGCGGGCGGCGTGGGTTTGCCAGTGATCCTCGACATGATCGCGCAGGCCAGGAACGAACAGGATGGTGAATGCGGACATCGGCTTTCCTTCCCCCTCCCGCTTGCGGGAGGGGGCGTTCCTGAGGCGCGGCTTGTTGCCGCGAAACGGTGGTCAGGCCGCAGCCAGCATTGCCGCGCCGGGGCGATAACCCGGCGGGTTGGGCAGCCAGCCGTTCTTTTCCAGCGTCTCATCGATGCTCGAATAGAATTCGCCGATCTTGTAGATCCGCCGTGCTTCCTCACCCGTGGCGATCGGGCGGAACAGTTCCCTGGAAATGCGCACCATCCGTTCGATCTGCTCGACCGAGCTGGCGCGTTCGCCCTTGCGGCCCCACAGGTTGTCTTCCTGGCCAACGCGGACGTGCATACCCATCGCGATGCCCATCGCCCCCAGCGGATAGACGCTGCGCATCAGTCCTTCGACCGTGAACACCGCGTTTTGCGGCATACGGTTGATGAATTCCATCAGGTTGCGCGGGTTGGGACCATCGGCCCCGCCGCCAATCGCCACCCAGTTGCACACCATCGGCCCCATGTAATGACCGCTGCGGACCAGCCGTTCCACCGTTTCCAGATCGCGCGCGCTGGTGATCATGAAATGGGTCTGGATGCCGGCTGCGGTCAGCCGCTTCATGTGTTCCTTCATGAACCGCGGCCCGGCTTCATAATACATCTCGGTATAGGCATCGAGATAATTGGCCTCACCCATCGATGTACCCGCGCAATCTTCAGCGGTGATCAGTTCCATCACGTTCATCTGGTTGGTGTTGACCGCCAGCGTCACCTGATCAGGCTTGGGCGTAAGGTTGGCGAGCATATGGCGCGTATCGTCGGACAGCCACAGCGCCGCCTCGCCCTCATCCTTGGGTGCAAAGCTGATCGATCCGCCAACCTGAAGCAGCATCTTGGGAACCGCGGCGCGCAGCCGGTCAAGCATTTCGTTGAACCGGTCAAGGTTCTTGGAACCCATGCCGTTGGGTTCACGCACATGGACGTGCAGCACGGTTGCCCCGGCGTTGTAGCAATCAACCGCCTTCTGGACCTGCTCGGCATAGCTGACCGGAATGTCATCCGAATCGCGCGGCAGAAAGCTGGGGGCATAAGGGGCGACCTGGATCACCAGCGGATCCTGGTTTTCGGGAAGCAGGCTTTCGTCGAAGAATTGCATATCACTTCTCCTTTGTATTCGTGGGGACCGCGATCCCGCGTTTGGTCATCTCATCGGCCAGGATCGGCGCGCCCAGCGCAACCGAATGAATCCCCAGCACGGCAACGCATTGCAGCACCGCCATGATCTCTTCCGGGCTTGCCCCCAGATCGAGCGCCTTGGCGATATGGCGGCGGGTGCCCGGCGCGTACATATGCGTGCACGAGGCATCGACCGCGATTGCGATCAGTTCGTAAGTCTTGGGGTCAAGCACGCCCTTGCGGACGGGCAGCGTCCCCATGTCGAGGAACTTTTCCATCCATTCCGCGTCAAAGGCCGCAGCTTCATCCCAGGCATCGTTCCATTGCCCGGAAGCGCGCGCGGCATTGCTGATCGGGGTTGCGCCCATCAGAACGGCCTGTCGCCAATGATCCCGGCGCGCTCCATCTGGCGAACGCAGGGGGGGTAATCCATCACCGCGTAATGCTGAGTGCAGCGGTTGTCCCAGATCGCCATCGAATTCGGCTTCCAGCGCCAGCGCACCTGATATTCGGGGATCGCCGCCCGACCGATCAGATAGTTCAGCAGGTTGGCCCCGCCCGGAGCATAGTCCTGACCATAGCGGACGTTGGCGCTGGTGTGGAAATTGGTGAAATGCGTGGCGAAACCGCAGACGTAAAGCACCTTCTCCCCGGTTTCGGGATGCGTGCGCACCACCGGATGTTCAGCATCGGGGAACTGTGCCTTCAGCGCCGCGCGCTTTTCCTCGGGCATCCGCGCACCAAACGTCGCTTCGATCGAGTGGCGCGCCTTCAAGGGTGCGATGGTTTCCTTGATGTGATCGGGCAGGTCTTCATAAGCGCGAACCATGTTGGCCCACATCGTATCCCCGCCCACCGGCGGACAGGCGACGCAGCGCAGTACCGCGCCCATTTGCGGGGCATCGCGCCAGGTGGTGTCAGCGTGCCACGAATTCTCGTAGAAATCGGGCGGGCTGTTTTCATCCTTGTAGATGCGCACCAGCCCGGGATTTTCCGGATCGCTGCCGGCAACCGGATGATCTTCCAGTTCGCCAAAACGGCGGGCGAAGGCAATGTGATCGGCCCGGGCAATGTCCTGATCGCGCAGGAACAGCACCTTGTGATCAAGCAGCGCCGCGCGGATCTCTGCAAACAGATCATCGTTTCGCGCGGCTTCGGCCAGGTCAACGCCGATCAGCTCGGCACCGATATGCGTGGTGAGCTTTTCGATTTTCATAGCACGAACACCGATGAGCCAATGGTTTTGCCCGCTTCAAGATCGCGGTGCGCCTGCACGCAGTCATCCAGATCATAGCGCTGGCCAATCTCTACCTTGATCCGCCCAGCCGCCAGATTGTCAAACCAGAACCCGGCCAGTTCCGCCCGCTCGGCGGGATCGGCGTAGTAATCGACGAAAGCCGGGCGGGTGAAATAGACTGAGCCCTGGACAACCATCTGGAATGCGTCGATCGGCGGGAACGGGCCTGATGCCGTGCCGCAGCCAACCAGCACCCCGCGGCGGCGCAGCGATTTGAGCGACCCTTCGAAGGTGTCCTTGCCAACACTGTCGAACACGGTCTGCACGCCCTCACCCCCGGTCAATTCCTTGACCCGCGCGGCAACGTCCTCCCGGCGGTAAAAGATGATCTCGTCACAGCCCATCTCGCGGGCCTTGGCGGCCTTTTCCTCGCTCGACACGGTGCCGATCACCCGCAGCCCCATCAGCTTGGCAATCTGCACCGCCAGCAGGCCAACCCCGCCGGCGGCGGCATGAAGCAGGATGGTATCCCCGGCCTTCAGCCGCGGATCAGTCTTCTTGAGCCAATAGGTCGCGGAAAGGCCGCGCATGGTCGACGCCGCGGCGGTTTCAAACGAAATCGATTCGGGCAGCTTCAGCAGCGGCGCAGCGGGCATCACCCGTTCCGTGCTGTAAGCACCCAGCGGGCTGCCGTTGTAAGCCACCCGGTCCCCCGCCGTCAGGCCGGATACGCCATCGCCCACGGCCAGCACGGTGCCGGCACCTTCCACCCCCATGCCGTTGGGCAGGGGGGCCGGGTAATAGCCCGAACGGAAATAGGTATCGGCAAAGTTGCAGCCGACCGCGCCGTGGCGGATCAGCACTTCACCCGGGCCAGGCTCACCAACCGCGACCTGTTCCACCGTCAGGACTTCCGGTCCCCCGGTCTTGCAAAAGCGGACAGCCTTGGCCATCGCATCGTTTCTCCCGTTTTCGTTGTGTGACACATAGCCCTGCTCCGGCTTGCCTTATTTGCATTTCATGCCATATTTTTCGCATTTGATGCCAGGACGGAAGAAAGGGCACCGCATGGTCGATCTGGTCCGGGTTGCGGCGCTGACCGGCTATCTGGAAACGATGGCCGGCTTCGGGGTTGATCCCCGCCCGCTGCTGCGCGCGGAAGGGCTTAGCGCTGATCTGCTGGCCAGCCCGGAGCACCTGATCCCGGCCCGCGCCGCAACCCGGCTGCTGGAACGCAGCGCGCTCGCCACCGGATGCACCACGCTGGGCCTGCGCATGGCGGAGGGGCGGGCATTGGCCAATCTGGGGGCGACCAGCCTGCTGATCGTCAACCAGCCCAACCTGCGTCAGGCGCTGGGCGCGCTGACCGAGTACCGGGCGCGGATCAATTCAACGCTGGTGCTGCATATCGAGCAGCACGGCGACACTGCCGTCCTGCGTGAGGATTTCTCGCTAAGCCGGCCGGAACCCTCGCGCCAGTCGTCCGATCTGGCGCTGGGGGTTCTGGTGCGCCTGTGCGCGGCTGTGCTGGGAGAAGGCTGGACCCCGGCCATGGCCTGCTTCACGCACCAGCCACCCGCCGCGATGGACCGGCTGGTCTTTGCCCGCGCGTTCCGCTGTCCCCTGCAATTCGACAGCGAATTCAACGGTATCGTTCTGCCCGTGGCTGATCTTGACCGTCCCAATCCGCGCGCCGATCAGGATCTGGCGCTTCATGCCCGCCGCCTGCTTGAAGCGGTAATGCACCCCCATGCCGATGGTGCGGTTCAGGACGTGGATCAGTTGATCCGCCTGCTGCTGCCATCGGGCCGGGCCACGATCCAGACCTGCGCCGCCTCGCTCGGCCTGCCGGTGCGGACCCTGCAGCGAATGCTGGAGAATGAAGGCGAGACCTTCAGCGCGGTCCTTGACCGCGCCCGGATGCAGCTCGCCACCCAGTACCTCGCCAATCCGCGCATCCGAGTGACCGACATCGCGGCGATGCTGGGTTATGGCTCAACCGGGTCATTCACCCGCTGGCACATCAGCACCTTCGGCGCACCGCCCCTGCAACGTCGCAGGGATTTGGCCACCGCGCTGCGCACGGGCTGAAGCTGGCCAAGAATCTGTCGTTGCAAAGCCAAATCCCCCCTCCCCCAGGGGAGGGGTCGGCGGTGGGGCTCGACGCCCGAGATGGCAGAACCCCCATCCCCAACCCTTCCCCACGGGGAAGGGCTTTCCTGCGTCAGTCGTAACCGGACTACCGCTGGACCACGATCGGGCGTGTTCGGGTTACCTCCGTCCAGGCATCCGCAATCACCGCTGCATCGCCGCTGGCGAAGACATGGCGATCGGGCCGGACCAGCACCGCGTCGACTCCTGCCGTGTCAAACCAAGCCTGCAACTGGCTACGAAACGGCGTCAAATGCACCGCATCCAATCCTGCCCGTTCGATCAGCCACGCCCCCGGCCCTAACACGTCATCCAGCCGGGCATCACCGTTCACCGCCTGCGGGAAATAGCTTCCCGCCGCCGGCGTTCCGGCCATGATCACCCCGGCGTCGATCGGCGGATAGCCCAGCGCGCCATCGGGTGACTGGCCGGCCTGGCGGGCGGTCAGCATCTGCGCATCGCGCGCCGCCGCGGCGGCATGATCGGTGATGCAAACCGTGCGCCCCATCATGATCGCCATGGCAATCGTTGCGCGCAGGTTGGGTTCCCGTTCCGGCTGATAGCTGTCCAGCAGCGTGTCCGCCGCGCCGTGCTGGACGATCGCCGCCAGCTTCCAGGCCAGATTGGCGGCATCGCGCAGGCCGGAGCACAGCCCTTGCCCGGCAAATGGCGGGGTCTGGTGCGCGGCATCCCCTGCCAGCAGCACGCGGCCCTTGCGCCACTGCCGGGCAATCCTGGCGCGGAAGGTGTAGATCGCCTTGCGTTCAAGCGTGATCGCACCGGCAACATCCCACGGCTCCAGCAAGCGGGCAACGCTTTCATCGCTGGAAAGCGCCGCCGGATCTTCTCCGGGCAAGATCATGAATTCCCAGCGGTGCCGCCCCGCACCCATCAGCACGCAGGTTGTCGGCCGCGCCGGATCGCAAATCTGCAGGTTGCACGTCGGCAGCCGGGCGGGATCAAGCACCAGCGCGTCCACCACCAGCCAGGGTTCTTCAAAACCCAGATCCTCAAACCCGACATCCAGCAGCTTGCGCACCGGGCTGCGCGCGCCGTCCGCGCCAACCAGATAGCGGGCGCGCAAGACCTGTTCGCCCTGCGGCGTGGCAATGCGCACCGTGACGCCCTGCCCGTCATCCTTGAAATCCAGCACTTCGCTGCCCGATCGCAATTCCGCGCCGGGGTGGCCGGCAAGCTGGGCGCGCAAGGCCCGTTCCACCGATGGCTGGTGGATCATGTTCGCGCCCGGCCAGCCGCCCGGACCGATCCGGTTCGACCCGTCAAAGCACAGCAGGATTTCCCCCGAAGCGCTGCGGAATTCATAGCGGTCAGTGGTGCGGCTGGTCGCCATCACCTGCTCGGCAGCGCCGGCTTCTTGCAGGATCCGCATCGTTTCATGGTCAAGATGCGCCGCGCGCGGCAGGGGATGAACCTCCGCCTCTTTTTCCGCAACAATCACCCGCACCCCGCGCCGGGCGAGCAGCAAGGCCAGGGTGACCCCGGTTGGCCCGGCACCAACGATCAGCACATCGCAATCTAAGCCCGGCGCTGACGACATGGCCCTATGTCTCCGCCCGCATTACGCCTTCGATCGCGCCGATCCCGTCAATCTCGCAGCGCACGACATCGCCGGGTTGCAGGAACCGGCGCGGGTCCATTGCCGCGCCGATGCCGCCGGGGGTGCCGGTAAAAATCACGTCGCCCGGCTCCAGCGTCATGCCCGATGAAAGGCGCTCAATCTGCTGCCAGACATTGAAAACCAGATGCTGCGTATTGGAATCCTGGCGCTTTTCGCCATTGACGAAACAGCGCAGGCCCCGCCCGTGCGGATCGCCCAGTTCATCGGTGGTGACAATCCACGGACCCAGCGGGGCATGGGTGTCAAAACTTTTGCCGAAAGACCACTGCGGCGTGGCGTGCTGGCTCATCCGTTCGGTCACGTCGTTGCCCACGCAGTAGCCAAAGATCGCGGCGGGCGCATCGGCGGCGGCGATATGTTTGCCGCCTTTGCCCACCACCGCGACCAGTTCAACCTCGTAATCGTTGGTCATGGTCCCGCGGGCGATCAGGATCGGGTCATGGGGGGCATTGACGCTGGTTTGCGCCTTGGTGAACCATACCTGCCGCTCTGGCGTGCCCATGTTCGATTCGGCGATGTGATCGGCATAGTTGAGGCCGATCGCAAAAATCTTGCCGGGGCGCTGGACCGGCGCCTCCAGCTTGACCGAGGCCAACGGCACTCCCCCACCCGCCGCCGCTTTGGCTTCAAGCTGCGGCTTCAGCGCGTCCCAGTCGCGGATCAGGTCAGTCATGGTTCCGGCCACGCCGCTGTCGATCACGTTGTCGCCCACCACAATCCCGGTGCGGGTCCGGCCATCGGCGGTATAGGTGCAAAGTTTCATGCGGCAGACTCCTTTGGATTGCGGCGAAACAGCCGCTTGATGCGCAATTGCAGCGCAGTAATGAAGGACACAAGACCCGGCGGCGGCGCACGGCGGCCTGCGAACATCGGATGCGGCGCGCCCCACTGCACCGCCAGCAGCGCGCTCATCGGCTGGATTTGCGGCGGGTCGGCAGCGATGAACAGATCGCCATCGGTCCAGTGTTCCAGCTCGTTGCCGAACGGGTCGTTCCAGTAATCGAACACCTGGCTGCCCATGATGTGGCGGCCCACGCCCCAGGCGGGCTGGCGCTGGGCCGCCTTCAGATGCTGATGGCCCAGCATCAGATCATCCAGATTGGCAACCTCAAACGCGGCGTGCAGGATGCCGGGCTTGCCGGGCAGTTGCGCCAGAAACAGGGTGTGGTGATCGGCCGGCCTATCCCCCCGGTCACAGCGCATGAACGCACCCAGCGGCACGCCCCTGGCCGCCTCTACCTCGTCAGAGGTAAGGAAGCCGAAGCGCTGCTTGTACCACGCCTCTGACCGGCGAAAGTCGCTGACCCTCAGCACCGCATGGCCAATCCGGCGGACGTGGGCCGGAGCGGCGTTCAGCCGCACGCTTTCGCGGAAACGCGGCTGCGCGGCAACGGTGTTGCGCGGCAGATCGGCAAAGGGAGCCGAGGCTTCGCCCTGCGTCTGTCCGGCAACCACTTCAACGCGGTAACCATCGGGATCTGTCAGATGCACAACCTTGCCACCGCCCGGCTCGACCGAATCGATCACTTGAACGCCTTCTTCAGCGGCCAGCAGGTTCAGGTCCGCCACGCTGGCGGCCCGCAGCCCGACCGCCAGGAACGCAGCCTCGCCCGGTTCGGTGACGTGCAGGAAGGGGCGCCCATCAGTGCCGCGGGCATAGAGCCTGCCGTCCTGTTCGAAGCAGGCCATGCCGAAATCATCCAGAAACCCCCGCATCGCGGCCAGATCGGGCGCGGCATAGCGGACGTGGGCAATATCCTCGATCCGGATCACACTCATCCCCCCTCTCCTTCACGGCAGATTGTACCAACCGGGGTTTTGACTGAACGGTCAACTAGGGTAAGTTGACTAAACGGTCAAGTAAGATATGAAGCCCGCATGATGCAGCCTGCCGCAACCGCCAACCCCCGCGCCCGGCGCACCCGCACCGCGCTGATCGCGGCGGGGCTGGACCTGCTGGCGGAACGGCCGATTGATGGCATCGCGATCGATCAGGTCGTGGCCCGGGCCGGTGTGGCAAAGGGCAGCTTCTTCAACCACTTTGCTGACAAGCAGGTCTTTGCCGACGCCATCTCGCGCGAGGTTCGCGGCGAGGTTGAGGCGCTGGTGGAACGGATCAACGCCGGGGTGACCGATCCGCTTGAGCGGCTGGCCGGCGGGATGATCGCCGCCGCGCACTTCGCCCGCAGCCAGCCCCGGCGCGCCGCCATCCTGATCCGCGCCACCAGCCGGATGACGCCCGGCCACCACCCGATCAACCGCGGCCTGCGCGCCGATCTGGATGCGGCGGCCGCGCAAGGCCTGATCGCCGCCGACGCCGCCGAGGAAGGTGTGCTCTATTGGCTGGCCTGCTGCCAGGCGGTGATGACCCGGCTGGTCGAAGCGCCGGAGAGCATGACCGGAACCGTTACCCTGCTGGCCGCAATGCTCACGCTTGGCCTGCGCGGAATGGGCGCGCCCGCCGCCGCGCTCTGCCGCCTGACCGATCCCGCCGCGCTGGCGATCAGGCTGACGGAAACGAACGGCGTGGGTGAGCAGCGGGCCGGGTGAATTCGACTGCAAAGGATTGCAGGCACAGCCTGGACGTGCGACCCAGCACCACCGGGACAAGGGATGAATGGACATGGCAACGCGACTGATCGGGGCGATCGAGGCGGGAGGGACGAAATTCATCGCGGCGCTGGCGCGGGAAGACGGCACCATCCTGACGCAGACGCGGATTCCTACCCAGACCCCGGCCGAATGTTTTCCCGCATTGGCCGCATTCTTTCACGAAGCCAGCGCCGAACACGGACCAATCTCGGCTTTCGGCGTGGCCAGCTTTGGCCCGATCGACGTCGACCCAGCCTCTCCCGCTTATGGCACTTTCACCACCACGCCAAAGCCCGGCTGGTCAGGCGCGCGCTTTCATGACGTGCTGGGCCAGTTCGGCGCGCCGATCGTGGTGGAAACCGATGTCAACGGCGCCGCGCTGGCCGAAGCGCAGTCTGGCGCGGGCGCGGGCTGCACCACCCTGGCCTATACCACGGTGGGCACCGGCATCGGCACCGGCGTCGTCCGAGCGGGCAAACCGCTGATGGGCTTTTCCCACTATGAAAGCGGACACATCCCGGTGCCGCATGACCGGGTGCGTGATCCCTTTGCCGGGCATTGCCCCTATCACGGTGATTGTCTGGAAGGCATGGCGGCGGGCCCGGCGATTGTCGATCGCTGGGGCCAGAGCCTGTCCGATCTGGGCAGCCCGGCTGACAAGGTGGCGCTGATCGCCGGTTATGTGGCGCAGCTCGCGGTCAGTCTGGTGCTGCTGCATATGCCTGACCGGCTGATTTTCGGCGGCGGGGTGATGAAAACGCCGGGGCTGATCCCGGCGCTGCGCCGCGCCACGGAGCAGCGCTTGGCCGGCTATGTCCGCGCGGACCAGCTCGATCCGGGTCTTGAACGCTACATCGTTCCGCCCGCACTTGGGGATGCTGCCGGCATCACCGGCGCGATCGCACTGGGGCGGCAGGCGCTAAACTGAATCCCTATTCCGCCGCGCAGTGCTGCGCCACATAGGCGTCGTGCAGCGGCATTCCTTCCGCCGCGCGCGCCAGTGCCGCCTGCAGCTTGACCAGATGGTCCGGCTGCGGATCGCCGCGCAGCGGCAGCAGCGGATCGCCCCCTTCGGGAATGTTGCCCTGCCCGATGTGGACCGCCAGCCAGCTTGGCGGGCCGAACAGATCGGCATCGCGCTGCACCAGCCGGCCATAACGGCGGAAATGTTCGATCTTCCAGCTTACCGTATCGGGCACCTCCATCGCCCCGCAATAGCGCCACAGCTCGCTGTCGGTGCGGCGGGTGAGCTTGTAATGCAGGATGATGAAATCGCGGATGCGCTCAAATTCGGCAATGGCCAGGCGGTTGTATTCATCGCTGACCAGCGGGTCGAACCCCTTGTCGGGGAACAACGCCAGCAGTTTGGAAATGCCGGCCTGAATCAGATGGATGGAGGTTGATTCGAGCGGTTCCATGAACCCGCCTGACAGGCCGATCGCGATGACGTTGCGGTTCCAGAACAGGTTGCGCCGCCCCGTAACGAACCGCAGCGGCCGCGGATCGCCCAGCGCCGCGCCGTCAAGGTTGGCAAGCAAGGTCGCCGCTGCCTCGTCATCGGTAATGAAGCTGCTGCAATAGACATGGCCGTTGCCGGTGCGGTGTTGCAGCGGGATGCGCCACTGCCACCCCGCCTCGCGCGCGGTGGACAGGGTATAGGGGGTGAAGTCCTTCGTGCGGGCACAGGGCACCGCCATGGCCCGGTCGCAGGGCAGCCAATGAGTCCAGTCCTGATATCCGGTTTCCAGCGCCCCCTCGATCAGCAATCCGCGAAAGCCCGAGCAATCGACAAACAGGTCACCGTCAAACCGCCTGCCATCCTCCAGCGTCACATGGCTGACAGACCCGGTTTCGCCATCAAGCCCGACATCGGCAATCTTGCCTTCGATCCGGTGCACCCCGCGTGCTTCGGCATAGCTGCGCAGGAACCGCGCATAGAGCCCCGCATCAAAGTGATAGGCGTAGTCGAAGGTTGAAAGCACGCTGCGCGGATCGCTGACGGGTTGAGCAAAGCGCCCCCGGCTGGCCGCGGCCCAGGCCATGCACAGATCGTCCAGCGGCGGCGCATGACCCGCCGCGCGCGCGGCAAGCCAGAACTGGTGCAGCGGTACCATATCAAAATTGCGGCCATAGCTGCCGAAGGGGTGGAAGTAGGTTGCATCCCGCTCGCCCCAGCCGTGAAACCGGATGCCCAGCTTGAACGTGCCCCTGGTGGCTTTCAGAAATTCGTTCTCATCGATGCCCAGCGTCTGGTTGAAGGTGCGGATCGGCGGGATCGTCGCCTCCCCCACGCCGATCGTGCCGATCTCATCGCTTTCGATCAGGGTCACGCTGCAATTGGCGCGCACCGCCTGGGACAGCGCAGCGGCGGTCATCCACCCGGCTGTCCCGCCGCCCACCACCACGATCGACCGGATATGACTGTCGCCCTGCATCGTCTTCTCCCTATCCAACAGCATCTACCAGCGCGGCCGGCGCAGATCGAGCGCCATGGCCAGCCGCTCGCCATCATCAAACGGCATGGTGCGGTGCCACATGGTCGATGGGAAAATGGCGGTGTGGCCAATCCGCGGCGCAATCGTGCAATAGGGCTGCAGATCCAGGCCAAGCTCCTCAGGCGGGGTGCCAAAAGCGATATGGCCGGCCGGGGCCGCGCCCATCGCGGCCGCATCTGGCAGGGCGATATAGAACGCGGTGCTAAGCCAGCCCATCGGATGGTTGTGCGCCACGTTGTAACCCTGGGCCAGCAGGCGCACTGACCAGCTCCCCTCAATCAGCATTTCGCCGCGCGGCAAGCCCAGCAGCGGGTGGCCCTGCTCGAACGGCGGCAAGGCATCGACATAGCTGCGGATCGCCGCGATCCAGCGCTGGCGCGCCAGTTGCAGGATCGGTTCGTGGCGCAGGATCACGGACCGGTCAGTCTGAGTCCCGCCGCGCACCGATTGCTAGATATAAGGGTGCCGCATCACGTGCAAACCGCGCAGCACCTCCGCCAGTTCGGCCAGTTCGGCACTGGACAGGTCCACCTTCACCGACCGGATCGTCACCTCGGGCCGGTCAAGCCACTGATGGCGCGGATCGTCCGCCAGCCGCCACGCGAGCGAGAGATAGGGCCAGAACAGGGGCGCGGACGGCGTGTTGATAAAGCGCAGCGCCTCGGCCTCGGCATCGCGCCCCCGCCCGGTCCTCAAATAGTGACGCACCCGGCACAGGGACACGGTAATTCCTTCCAGCCCCGCCGTTGTTTCAATCATCCGCTCTGCCGTCTGATCCTGCATCTCGCAGGCCGCGAACAGGCGTGATGTCAACAGTGCGGGGGTTGAACCCAGGTGCCGCTCAGCCTCGTCAAGCACGCAGAGCGCTTCACTCCACTGCCGCGCCTGGGCAAGATTGCTGAACCAGGCCAGCCACAGCGCGGCATTGGCCGGTCTGGCGCGGCAGGCGGGGGCCAGATGGTCGGCAAAATGCACGCGGTCACCGCTGGTCCAGTTGAGCGTAGCCAAGGCCTTGTGCCCGTCAAGCCAATCGGGATCAGCGGCCAGTCGCGCTGCCAGCAGCCCGCGGGCATCATCGCCGCGTCCTTCGGAAATCAACGCGAGTGCGTGATTGCGAAGGACTTCGGGCCGCTCCGGAGATAGTTCCACCGCGCGGCCAAACAGCGCCGCCGCCGGCTTGCCCAGTTCATAACGGGTCTGCGCTAGGCCAAAGGCCAGGGCGGCATC
Organism: Pseudomonadota bacterium; assembly: GCA_018240895.1. Lineage (GTDB taxonomy): Bacteria > Pseudomonadota > Alphaproteobacteria > Sphingomonadales > Sphingomonadaceae > Novosphingobium. Next base: position 74,179 of record JAFEEX010000011.1, read on the forward strand.
GCCGGGAAAGGCCGCCGCGCCCTGCGCGAACACGGTTTCAGCTTCAAGATGGCGCTGCTGATCAAGCAGTGCAAAGGCTTGCTGGCGCAGATGAGTGCTTTCGGGCCTGGTCACGGTCATCGCCGTCTCCTTTGGTCCGGCCTTCTACGCGCCACAGTCAGATATGCGAAGGGGAGGCAGTCCGCAGACCGCCTCCCCTCCCTTGCTTCCCGAAGGCTCATGCCTTGTTTTAGAAGTGATACTTGATCGTTGCCGTAAAGGTCCGCCCAAGCATCGCGCTGTTATCGAAAACGCCCTGGGTAGAGGTAAGCCCGGCAACCGGACCAACCACGGGCAGGAAACCGTTGTTGGCGCGGAAACCGATGGTGTTGAACAGATTGTTGGCGTTGATGCCAAGTTCCAGTGCCTCCATCGGATGAACCTTCACGTATCCGTTGACGAAGGTCCGGCCCGGTACGGTGTAACCGGCGGTCAGGAAGTTGGACTGACCACTGGCGGACAGGCCGATCTGGGCAATTCCCGCATCATAGCTGGGCGAAACCAGCCAGGTCCACTGCGGCATGGCTACCGGGGTTAGCCCGGTCTTGGTGTCGCGGGCATGGGTATAGACAACATAGCCATCAAGCCCAAACCCGCCGGCCTTCAAACCGCCCGACGCTTCAACCCCATAGGAATGATAGACCGTGTCGATGTTCTGCTGACGGGTGAAGTCATAGTTCGCTTCCTGCACCTGCGCGCGGTAGAAGGTCAATTCCGCGTGATAACGCCCTGCCCCAACGTCGCCGCGCTGCTTCAGGCCCACTTCCTGCTGGCTTACGAAGTTGACCGCGCGGTGATTGCCACCGGCGTTCAGTGAGCCATCGGCATTGAAGTTGCCGCTGTAAAGCTGGCGATCGGCGTTGAACCGGCCGCCACGGCTGACGCGGGCAAACAGGCTGGTGTTGTTGCTGAGCGAATAGAGCGCGCCAAACGACCAGCTGGTATAGCTCTTGGAATAGTTGAGCCGGTCAACCGCGACGGTTGAGGTATTGAAGGTCGGAATCGAGGCGCTGCCCAGCGCATCGGTGACCGTCACGTTGGCACCCTGTACCCCGGCATAGCTGGTGCCGGTCGCCTTGAGGTGATCGAACCGCACGCTGGCATCAAGATCCAGCCCGCCAAATTCACCCTGCAATTGCAGATACGGCGCATCGTCCGTGTAGCTCACGTCATAGCTGCGTCCACCGCAGCAACCGCCCCACTGGTTGTTGAAACCGGTCAGTCCGTTGGCGGTCAACTGGTTGCCAGCGGCATCGAACAGGTCAAGCGGAGCATTGTCGTTGTTCGATTCAAGCGCCTGGGTGACGTTGTTGATCCGCCAGTCCATCTTGATTGTCTGGCGCATATGGAACCAGCCGGCATTGGCCTTGATCGTTCCGGCACCAGCCTGGAACTTGCCCGACAGGGCAAGGTCGTTGGCCAGGCTGCCGACATCGTTCATCGAGGTGTAGGCTTGGGCGCTGTTGCTGATGAAATTGCCGGTATAAAGCTGGCCCTGCTTGGGTCCGGCGGCATAGCGGATTGAATTGATTACCGCGGTGCCCGCACCGCCAGTGCCAAAGGCGCTGCCGATGGTCTTGCCGATGATCGACGCCGTCGACATTTCGCCGGTCCACTGGTTTGAGAACACGCCGCTCATGTCGGTCCAGCGGAACTTGTCAGTTACGCTGATCGTGTCTGACACGTTGTAGTGGAATTCGGCGCCAACCGCCGTCGCCTTGGGATGGATGCCCTGCATCGAGACGTTCTGGATCGCCCCGGCCTGATTCAGGATCTGGAAGGTCTGATCATAAATCCCGGTTGAGGCATATTTGCGGGGATCGATGTTGCCCAGCATCCCGAAGCCGGTGACCTTGGTGCCGCTGAGGTTGACGAGTGCCGGCATCGAGGTGAAAGTCGGCTCCTGATCGTCCAGGCGCTTGAAATTGAGCCGGATGTAACCCCGGTTATCGGCGAATTCGTGAGTGATGTTCGCCTTGATCTGATAGCCCTTCTCGGCCTTGTACCCAAGATGGGTCGGGCCGTTGCCATCAACAACAAAGCCGCCAATGTGGAACCGGGTCGAATCACTCAGATGCGCGCCATAGTCAAAGTCGAGGCGGAATTCGTTGTAATTGAGCGCGGTGGAAACGCCGATCTCTCCGCCGTCCTTGTCACCGGTCTTGCTGACATAGTTGATGACTGCGCCGGGAGCCTGGCTTGAAAAGGTTGAGGCCGAACCGCCGCGAACCGCTTCCACGCGGTCCACGCTGTTATCGAAACGGACCCAGTAATCGTTGTTGCCGAACTGCATGTCGCCGAACAGGACGACCGGAAGACCGTCTTCCTGCAGGCCGACATATTCCGAACCGCCGGTGGAAACCGGAATGCCGCGCACACCGATGTTGGAGTTGCCGCCCGGGCCAGCCGTATCCTGAAGGTTGAGGCCGGGAATCGTGCGCAGGACTTCAGCCTGCGAACGCGGGGTAAAGTTGACGATCGTGTCCTGCGAAATCTGTGAAACCGAAATCGAGCTTTTCTGCGCGGTCTTGTCACCAACAGCCGCTGTCACCACGATTTCATCCTTCGCGCCGTCATTGGCGCTGTCCGCAGCGGGTGCGGCATTCTGCGCAAAGGCCGGAACCGCAAACAAGCTGACGGACGCCACGGTTGCAGCAGAAACGCAACCTTTCAAAATCGACTTCTTCATGACCACTCCCTTCGCTCCACCTGAAATCGTCGCTCGATTCAGCAAGTCGCAGCGGCCTTCTGTCACACACAACAATCGATTGCAATTCCTTTTGGCAATCGATTGTAAAAGTGCTTTGGCTGTGTCATGAATGCAACATGAAGGTTGGCCGGTGGACAAGCTTGGAATATGCATGGCGCTGCGGGGCGGTTGACAGCTATCCCCCGGCGGCACCAGCAGCGCGGTGGCTGGGTGTCGGGGTCGTTCGCCGCATAGCGCTGGAAGCATGACAGATACTTCGCCGCCTTATGGCAAAATTCGCAACATTGCCGAACTGGCCCGCATTGCGGGGGTTTCAACCGGTACGGTTTCGCGCGCGCTGGCCAACAAAAACCTGGTAAACAAGGAAACGCGCGAGCGGATACAGGCCCTGGCCCGCGAGCACGGTTTCCGCCCCAACCAGATGGCACGGCGGCTGCGGGTGCAGGAAACCAAGGTGATCGGCATCGTCGTGCCTTTGGGTCACGAGCAGCGTCAGCACCTGTCCGATCCGTTCTTCATGGCCATTCTTGGCCCGCTGGCCGATGCGCTGACCGAAAGCGGTTATGACATCATGCTCAGCCGCGTCATTCCCGATGCGGAGGACTGGTTGGAACGGATTGTCGATTCGGGGATGCTCGACGGGGTGTTGCTGATCGGGCAATCAAACCAGATCGAGGCGATTGAACGGGTTGCCGAACGCTATCGCCCGATGGTCGCCTGGGGCAGCCATCTGGGCGCGGACAAGCATTGCACTGTGGGCGTGGACAATCACGCCGGGGGCAGGATGGCCGGTGAACTGCTGATCGAACGGGGATGCCGGACCATCGGCTTCATGGGCGATATCGAGCCGATTGAATTTCGCGAACGCTATCGCGGCCTGTGCGATGCCTGCGCCGCCGCCGGCCTGGAGAAGCCGGCGGTTCTGCCGGTTCACATCGCATCGGACGAGATGAGCGATGACATTGCCGCCCATCTTACGCCCCTGAAAGGCAAGATTGATGGCATTGCCGCCGTGTCGGACCTGGTGGCGATGCACACTGTACGAGCGCTGGCCGATCTGGGCATTGCCGTGCCGGGGGATGTCGCCGTGGTCGGCTTTGACGATCTGCCGCTTGCCGAACAGACTATCCCCCGCCTTACCACGATCAGCCAGCACGTTCCCGAAGGCGCGCGAGCCATGGTAAAGGCCCTGTTCGAACGGATGAACGGCATCGATACGCCCAGCGTGGTCATGCACCCCGAAACGATCCGCCGCGACACGGCCTGATCGCGCTCAGCCCGCCGCGGTGAAGGTCAGTCGCCGGTCCTCGCCAAGCAGGTGCTGCACGGTGAATGCTGCGGCTCCATCATGGCCCAGCAGTTCGAAACTGCCGTTATCGATCCAGCCGGTCAGCGGCAGGGCGGCGGGCACTTCCGCAACCTGTTCCACATCCAGATAGGGCGCGTGCGGATCGCGGCGGGTCAGCGTGATACGCCCCCCGCTGCGCGCCGCGCCAATCGCCCGGCCCGCACCATCCGCGATCTGCAAGGCCCAGTCTTGCCCGCCCGGAAGATCCAGCCGCCCGGCGATCGGACATGGGGCGCCTTGCAGCGCGATTGGCATGACCCCGGCGACAGCCGCCGGCTCCACCGTCTGGATCAGGTGACAGGCACCATCCGCATCCCGCAATGACAGGCGGCGCGGCAGGCTCATCGCCCCGCGCCAACCCTTGTCCGGCAATTTGGCCTGATAGGCATGGTTGCCCATCCAGCCGATCCACAGCGGACGCCCCGCCGCATCACGCGGTTCGTGCCAGGCGATTGCGGCATAGAAATCACGCCCGAGATCGGCGACCTGCCAGGCAGTGCCATCCGCCTCAAACCGCGTGCCATCGAATGTTCCGGTGCGATAGATCGCGCCCGAACCCGGCGCACCGTCCAGCACATCAACCTTGAACAGCCAGCGAGTCGTGCCAGTGCCCTCCACCGGCAGTTCGATCAGCAGCGGACATTCCCACAGCGTGCCCGGCGCGCCCAGCGTATCGATCCGCGAAAGCTCTTGCCAATCGCGCAGGTTGGTTGAGGCATAGAGCAGCGCGGCGTTTTCCGCCGACAGCACAACCGCCATGATCCAGCGCCGGCTTGGCGCGTGCCAAAAGACGTTGGGATCGCGAAAATCAGCCAGCCCGCGATCGACCACCGGGTTGCCGGCATAGCGTGACCAGCACCGCCCGCGATCGGTGCTGTAAGCAAGGCATTGTTCCTGACGAGGGGCATCCCCCACCCGCGCGCCGGTGTAGATCGCGATCATCGCGCCCGCACCGAACCCGGCGGAGTTGGCATGATCAATCACCGCCGATCCGGAAAACACCATCTCCCGCTCATCCTCAAGCAAGGCGGGGGCAAGCTCTTCCCACTGCGCCAGATCGCGGCTGACGGCGTGGCCCCAGGCCATGTGGCCCCAATCTTCGCCATGGGGGTTGTATTGATAGAACAGGTGCCATTCGCCATTGGCATGGACCAGGCCATTGGGGTCGCTCAGCCAGTTTCTGGCCGGGGCATAGTGATAATGGGGGCGCATTGATTGTCCGAAAATGAAGTCAGGCCGGAACGACCCGGTCGCCATCGAAATTGAGCGAAAAGACCGGAGCGGGGGTTCCGCCAAATTGGCTGCGCAGCAATTCGGGATTGCCATCAAAGCTGCGGCCTTCCATGCCCCAGTGATCGATGAAGCTCCACACCTGCCCCTCACCCGTCACCCACCAGCTATAGCCTTGAGTCGGTTCGTCCGCCGGATTGCCGGCGACGAGGCCGTTGCCGTTGACCGGACGATAGGGGCCGCGCAGCTGGTCGGCGACCATCGCATAAAGGCCGTTCGGCCCGGATTCTGCTCCAGGCGCAAAAGTCCGGCGCTGGGTTGACCAGAACAGGTAATAGCGTCCGCCCCGCACAACCACGTGCGCGCGTTCCAGTTCATTATTGACGCCCACCGCTTCGACCAGCGGGTCTTCCAGATGCCACCCGTCATCGCCCAGGGTCGCAAGGCCGACCACGCCGTTGAATTCATCGGCGGACCACCCAGCGCTGGCGGTGAACAGGATATGGCGCTGGCCGGTTTGTGGATCGCGAAACCAGGCGGGATCGCGAAAGGCCTTGATCATGCCCGGCCGCCCCTCCGCCTCGCGGGCGCGAACATAGCGGCGGCCATCGGCCACGACCAGTTCCTCAACGCCTGCCCACTGCCCCGGCCCATCGGGTCCGAGTGTACCATGAGCGGCGAACAGGCGCTGCTCGAACGAAGGGGCTTCGTCGCGCCGCCCGGCGGCGGTGAACAGCAGGCTTACGCTTGCCCCGTCATCGTGCAGCACGGCCGAGCCGGCCCATTCGCGCGTGCCGGGGTTCACCCCATCGGGCAGGGCATTGCCATGATCGCGCCAGCCATCTTGCCCCAGCGAGGCCAGCCGGATCCGCGCGACGTCATGACGCTGGCCCGGATCGGGCAGGCGCGGCGCGCTGAGAAAGAACCAGTATTGGCGGCCCTGGTGAACCACCGTGCGTCCATCTTCATGGGCAAGCGGCCACGAATCCCACAGGTCCAGTGCCGGCAGGATCGGCTGCGCATCAGACTTGCCGATCAGCGCGATCGACGCCCCCTGGACCCGGCCCGGCCGCCACGGCGTAACCCCCGGCGGCGTCAGGCCAATCGGAACGTTGGAAAGTGTCATTCGTGCCCCCCGGCAGGCACTCGGCCTGCGCCTTCGATCATGATCTGGGCCGCGCCGCCGCAGGGCGGGCGATAATCCGCGGCAACCACAGCCCGAACCCGCTCAATCTGATCCGCGGCCATCACGGCAACCACCGCGCCGCCAAAGCCGCCGCCCGTCATCCGGGCACCGCCGCCCACGCCGATTGCGGCGTTGAGCAAGTCCACCAGGTTATCAACCGCCGTCACGCTGATCTCAAAATCGTCACGCATCGAACGATGGCTGGCGCGCAGCAGAGTGCCCAGCCGGGCAAGGTCGCGATCTTCAATCGCCTGGACAGACGCCCGCACCCGGTCAATTTCGCTGATCACGTGCCGCGCGCGCCGGGCCAGTTGCGGGCTGAGATCCGATCCATCAAGCAATTCAGCGCTGGCCCCGCGCAGTGATTTGACCCCCAGCGCAGCGGCTGCCGCCTCGCAATCCTGCCGCCGCTGGTTGTAGTGGCCATCGACCAGTTCGCGCGTCACCCCCGATTGAACGATCAGCACGGCCCATTCGTGCGGCAGAGGAATTTGCCGCGTCTGCAAATCGGCGCAGTCCAGCAGCAGCGCCGATCCCGCTTCGCCGGCGGCGACCGCCATCTGATCCATGATCCCGCATTTGACCCCGGCCCAGACGTGTTCGGCGCTCTGCGCTGCCAGGGCCAGGGTCTGGGGGGCGGGCTCTGCAATGCCGCTGGCCGCGGCCAGCGCCCGCCCGATCGCAACGCAGAGCGAAGCCGAGGAAGACAGGCCCGAACCGCGCGGGATCGATCCGGCAATCGCCAGCTTCGCTCCGTCCGTGTGGATGCCGCGATCGGCAAGGCAGGCCGCCATTCCGCGCAGATAAGAGCGCCAGTCCGCCGGGTGATGCGGCATCGCGCTTCCTTGCACATGGCGATCACGCTCACCGCCGAAATCAAGGGCGACCGCATCGATCCCGCCATCCTGCGGGCTCCAGGCGATAGCGGTTCCTGCCGCGATCGGCATCGGCAGGACCAGGCCATCGTTATAATCGACGTGTTCGCCGATCAGGTTGACCCTGCCCGGTGCAAAGACAACACCCGCCGGATCGTGCCCGAAGGTGCGGCGGAACCCCTCGCGGGTGCGATCGATCAGGTTCACGGCGCAATCTCCACCGCGCGAAGCCGCTCTGCGGCGCTTTCGGGCGTAATGTCGCGCTGGATTTCACCAAGCAGTTCAAAACCGACCATGTGTTTGCGCACCGTTGAAGAGCGCAGCAGCGGCGGCAGGAAATGCGCGTGCAGCCGCCAGTGCGCTGTATCCGTCCCCAGCGAATGCGGCGCGCCGTGCCAGCCCATCGAATAAGGAAAATCGCAGGAAAACAGCCCGTCATAGCGTTTCAGCAGGCGCCCGATGATTTCCGCCAGAGCCGCGCGCGCCGGTTCGGTCAGTTCTTCCAGCCGGGCAACGTCATCGCGGGCGATCAGCAGCGTCTCAAACGGCCAGGCGGCCCAATGCGGCACCACGGCGATCCAGTGCGCATTGCTTTCCACCACGCGTTCACCGGCGGACAGTTCGGCGGCGATAACGTCATCAAGCAGAACCGTTCCGTGCGCGGCCAGCCAATCGCGTTGCTGCGCATCTTCACGCGCCGGCACCTGAGGCACGAAGTCGCTTGCCCAGACCTGGCCGTGCGGATGCGGGCTGGACGCGCCCATCATCGCGCCCTTGTTCTCAAACACCTGCACATGAGCCCAGCGAGCACCCAGTTCAGCCGAAAGGCTGCACCAGGTGTCCACGACATTGACCACGGCGCTGCCGGGGAGCCGCGCAAGGGTGGCGCTGTGATCCGGCGCAAAGCAGATCACCTGTGCCTCGCCCGCTGCGGGCCGGGTTTCAAAAATGCCGCCAACAGAAGGATCGGTTCCGCCTTCGCTCAGCAGTGCGGCAAAGTCATTGGCGAAGACAAAGCTGCCATCATAATCCGGGTTCCTCTCGCCAGTGGCGCGGACATTGCCGGGGCACAGATGACAGGCCGGATCGTGCGCCGGCGCGCGCGGCACGGGGGGCGGCGATGCCTCGCCCTGCCAGGGCCGCTTGGCGCGGTGCGGTGAGACGAGCAGCCATTCGCCGGTCAGCAGATTGCGGCGGCGATGGGGAAGGTCGGCCAGCGTCATGCCGCCCTCCCGCGGAAGATTGCAACGGTTTCCGCCTTGAGCGGGGGAAGCGGCAGCCCGGCCTGGGCAAGCCATGATCCGGTGAAGCGCGCGGTGCCTTGCCACAGGGCGGGACGATGCGCGGCGTGGCCGCCATCGCCGCCCGCGATCCGCAGCAGATCCAGCTCCACTGCCCCCGCACTGGCCAGAAACGGCAACCGCAGCGGCTGGGGCCGCCGGTCAAGCGCGGGAGCGGGGCGGATAACGAACAGCAGAAACTGATCCGCTTGGCCCGCTGCCTGCCAGACCAGACCGTCCGGCCCTTCGCCCAGCCAGGTATTCCCGCCGTGCAGCAGGTGCCGCCAATGCTTGTAGAAGGCGATCCAGCCGGCAAGCTCTGCCCGTTCCTCCTCGGTCAAACTGCGCGGATCGAGTTCCAGCCCGAAATGTCCCGGCAGGGCCACCGCCGCCCGAAAGCCCAGCGACTGGCTGCGCCCGGTGGCATGGGCCGGGCTGGCGCCGACGTGGCAGCCCATCAGTTCTGGCGGCAGGAAGGACAGGAACCCGCGCTGGACCGGCACCCGGCTGACCGCATCGATGTTGTCGCTGGTCCAGAAACGATGGACATAGGGAACCATCCCCGCGTCGGAACGCCCGCCCCCGCCGGCGCAGCTTTCAATCTCCACCGCCGGGTGAGCGGCGCGCAGCCTGGCCAGCAGATCATAGGTTCCGCGCACCTGCGCCGCGCCGCCAGCCGGGGCAAGATCGCGGTTGTGATCCCACTTCAAATAGGAAATCGGCACCGCGCGCAGCAGGCTGTCAAGCGCGGCAAACAGATGATCACGCACCTCCGCCCGGGCCATGTCGAGCACCAGTTGCCCCCGCGCTGTCGGGCGCTCACGCCCCGGCAAGGCAAGCACCCAATCGGGGTGAGCGCGATAGAGATCACTGTCAGGATTGACCATTTCCGGTTCCACCCACAGCCCGAATTCCATGCCCAGCGCGGTGATCCGCTCTGCCAGTGGCCCCAGCCCTTCGGGATATTTCGCGGGATCGGCGCTCCAGTCCCCCAGCCCCGCGGTGTCATCACGGCGGCCGCGGAACCAGCCGTCATCGAGGATGAACCGTTCCACCCCCAACGCCGCCGCTGCTTCGGCCAGGGCACCGATCCGCGCGGCATCGTGATCGAAATAGCAGGCTTCCCAGCTGTTGAGATGCACCGGACGCGGGCGCATTGCCCCGCCGGGCCAGGCCACCCGGCTGCGCATTGCGGCGTGGTGCTGGGCCATGGCTCCATTGCGCCCAGCCTGAGACACGGCGAGCACCGCCGCCGGCGCGTGGTAGCTTTCACCGGGGGCAAGGATCACTTCGCCGGGCTGAAGCAGCGCCCCGGCGCTCAGCATCCAAAAACCCTCATCATCGCGCTCAACCGACAGGGATGCATCGCCCGACCAGGCAAGCTGAAGCGCCAGCACCTGCCCCCGGTCCCAGCCGGCTCCCTCCGCCAGGACCAGCACCCCCGGCGCGCCGCCGTGGCCGGAAATCCCCCGCCGCCCTTCGCGCCGCCAGGCCTGTTGCGGCATGGCTTCATGCTGTTCGACAAGTTCGGCATTGTGCCGCCCCCGCCAAGAGACCAGGCCGGCACTATCGGCGGCAAGCGGCACCAGTGCGCTGGCCAGCCAGTCAACCGTTACGGGATCGCTGCCGGTGTTGGTCAGCCGGACATCGATTGAGAACGCGCCGCCCGCATCGAGCGAGAAACGCTGCGCCAGCAGCAATTCCGCCAGCGGATCATCCAGCAGCACGGTGATTGCGCCATCTTCGCTTTGGACCCGGGCCACGGTGAAATCGACGACCAGACGCTGGCCGCCGCGCCGCAGGCAAAGCGTCTCGGGGCCGAACCAGCCCAGCCCGCCAGTAGGCGCGCTGGCAAGCGGCACATCGCGGTCGAGCGAAAATGAGGCCGGGGTGCGCGTATCAGCCAGCGAAGGCAATTCCGCCGCATCAACCCGCGCGCCAAGGTGCCGCCACAGCGGCGGTCCATCCCCGCGGCATTCCAGCACAAGGCTGGCATCCGCGCTGTGAAGCGAGGCAAGGCGAGCTGTCATGCGGCGGGCGACAGCTCCGCCGCCGCGCTGGACGCGCGGCCCTCACGCACCGTCAGAACGGCGCCAGCGGCCACAAACATGCAGATGCCCGATACGGTCAGCACATTGCGCGGATCATGCCCCAGCCAATGATCGTACCCGCCAAGGCCGATCGCCGCGAAACCCAGGTTCAGCTCGCTCATCACGAAGGCAAACAGCAGCATCGGAATGACGATCATCATGTTGAAGATCCCCATATAAACCCCGGTGCGCTGCGGCGGGATTGAATTGGAAAGGATGACATAGGGATTGCCCATGATCGAGCCCCAGGCCAGCCCGGTGCCGATCGCCGGCACGAACAGCATCGCCTTGGAGGTAACGTGAGGCAGCGCCAGAAAGCCGATCCCCCCGGCAATCAGGCACAGGGCGTGAACCGGCCCTGCCCCCCAGCGCCGCGCCAGCGGAACCATCAGAAAGGCCCCCAGGAATGCGACCAGGTTATAGAACGCGGCCATTTCGCCATTGGTCAGTACCGCGCTGTGAAAGGCGCTGCTGTGCGGATCAGCGGTGTGATAGACCGACCTGCCGATCGAATAGATCACATAGCCCCAATAGCCTGACATCGCGAACCACTGGAACAGCATCATCACGCCCAGCTTGCGCATCGGCGTGGGCATTTCGCGAATGGCGGAGCCGATTTCGTTCAGGGTTGCGCCAAGCCCCTTGGGCTGAGCTTCTATATGCGCGCGCTCGGCCGGAGTCAGCGGCAGTTCGGGAACGCGCAGCACTGACCACAGAATCGTGATCGCTGACAGCACCGCCCCCGTCCAAAACACAAACCGGGTGGTGTAGGGGATGTTGTGGCTGTCCACCCAATCCTGGTTCATCCCCGCCCAGACCAGCAGCGACGGCGTGACGAAGGCCAGACACTGGGCAAGCCCGGTGAAGGCGCTCTGCGTCAGGAAGCCGGCCTGACGCTGATCAGGGTTGAGCCGGTCGGAAACATAGGCCCGGTACGGCTCCATCGTGATGTTGTTGCCGGCATCGAGAATCCACAGCACCGAAACCGCCATCAGGATCGAGGCGGCCAGCGGCATCAGGAACAGACCCAGCGTGCACAGCACCGCGCCCATCAGGAAATAGGGCGTGCGCCGCCCCCATTTGCTTTGGGTGCGATCGCTCAGCGCCCCGATCAGCGGCTGGATCAGCAGGCCGGTGATCGGCCCGGCAAGCTGAAGCACCGGCAATTGCGATTCGTCCGCGCCCAGATAGCTGTAGATCGGCCCCATGTTGCCCTGCTGCAGCCCAAAGCTGAATTGCAGGCCCAGGAACCCCAGGTTCATTTCCAGAATGCGCGCCAGCGACAGGTGCGGCCGGTGGCTGGTGTGGCCGGCAAAGGGCGCTGCTGCGGCTTGCGACATTCGATTCTCCCGGTGCCGGCCTTGTCATCCGGCTTGTCTGTGGCTTCCTAAAGCCAAAAGCCGGCGACTGCAACAATCGATTGCAAAGATGGTCAAGCAGCAAGAGAATCCGCCCGATCCGGGTTGCGCGCTTGCACTCCTTAATCGCACGGTTAAAAGAATGTACGGGAGGCGCACATGGATCAGGCTACCTATGACAGGCTGCTGGCAAAGGCCCGATTGACGCGGGATCTGTTCACCTTCGACGCCTTCCTTCGCTATTGGGCCAGGGACCGGCCTGACCGGATCGCGCTGGAAGCGGATGACCTGACCTTCACTTATGGCGCGCTTGAAGGTGCAACCGCGCACGTCGCTTCGGCGCTGCTCGCGCTGGGCCTGGCCAAGGGTGACCGGATCGCCTGGTTCGGCAAGAACAGCGCAACCTATTTCACCCTGTTCTATGGCGCGGCGCGCGCCGGGATCGTCATGGTTCCGGTTGGCTGGCGGCTGGCCGAGCCCGAGGCGGCCTTCATCATCGACAATGCCGAGGCAAAGCTGCTGTTCCTGGGGGACGGGTTCGAAGCCGCCGCGGCCACTCTGGGTCAGCGTCCCGGCCTGTTGCGCAGCTTCACCGCGGATCAGGCACGCGCGCTGATCGCCGATTCCCCCCGCGCTGATTTCGCGCCGTCCGGCCCCGATGAGGCGATCCTGCAGCTCTATACCTCGGGCACGACCGGCAATCCCAAGGGTGCGGTGCTGTCCAACCGCAACCTGTTCGGCCTGCGCAAGGCCGGACTTGATGATCCCGCCCCCTATTCGCTGTGGGACGAGGACGAGGCGGTGCTGGTCGCCATGCCCTGCGCGCATATCGGCGGCACCGGCTTGGGCATAGTGGCGCTTGCCGCCGGCCTTCCCGGCATTGTGCTCACTGAATTTGATCCGGTCCGCGTGTTTGATGCGGTGGAAAATCGCGGCGTAACCCGCTTCTTCATCGTCCCCGCCGCCTTGCAGATGCTGCTTAATCATCCCGATTGCGCCAGCACCGATTTCAGCCGGATCAAATACATCATGTACGGTGCCAGCCCGATCCCGCTGGAACTGCTGCGTCAGTGCATCGCCATGTTCGGGGCCGAATTCGTCCAGAATTACGGCATGACCGAAACCACTGGCACGATCTGCATCCTCCCGCCAGAGGACCATACCGTTGAGGGCAATCCCCGGATGCGATCGGCCGGAAAGCCCATGCCGGGGGTCGAACTGATCATCCGCGGCGCTGATGGCAAAGAGATGCCGACCGGCGAAATCGGTGAAATCGTCACCCGGTCTTCCAGCAATATGCTCGGCTACTGGAAGCTGCCCGAAGCGACCGCCAGCACCATGGACGCGGATGGCTGGGTGGCGACCGGCGATGTCGGTTACAAGGACGCTGACGGCTATGTCTATATGTATGACCGGGCCAAGGACATGATCATCACCGGGGGTGAAAACGTCTATCCGGCCGAGGTTGAAAGCGGCATCTATGGCCATCCCGACGTGCTGGAAGTGGCGGTGATCGGCGTGCCCGATGAAAAGTGGGGTGAAGCGGTCAAGGCGGTCTGCGTGCCCAGGCCCGGCCACACGATCGATCCCGCAAGCATCATCGCCTGGGCGCGCGAACGGCTCGCCGGGTTCAAGGTGCCCAAGACCGTTGACACCATCGCCGCGCTTCCGCGCAATCCCAGCGGGAAAATCTTGCGCCGCACGCTGCGCGAACCCTATTGGGAAGGGCGCGAACGCCGGATCAACTAAGGAATTTTTGCTCGCACAAAGACACGAAGACACGAAGATGTTGCAGTTGCGGCAAAGCCGCTGATTGTTCAAACGGCCAAATCCGGGTGAAGGCCGAATTGATGAACCGCCCGTTGGCTCAGGCCGGGCATCTTTGTGCCTTCGTGTCTTCGTGCGAACCAAAAACTGCGCTACGCCCGAACCAACGCATACACAGCATAGGAGCCCAATCGATGTCCGATCCCCTGCCCGGTGCCAAGGAGCATATCGCCAAGGCTCTGACGCTCAGCGCGACGATCGATGATATTCCCGCCGGCACGCCGCTGATCCCGATCGCCAAGGTCGGCGTGATCGGGGCGGGCACCATGGGCGGCGGCATCGCCATGAATTTCCTTACCGCCGGCATTCCTGTCACCATCGTCGAGCGCGAACAGCCCGCGCTGACACGCGGGGTGGAAATCATCGGCAAAAACTATGCCGCCAGCGTCAAACGCGGACGGATTGACGAGGCGGTGGCAGCAGCGGCCGTGGCCCGCCTCACCCCCAGTCTGGACTTTGCGGCGCTGGCCGATTGCGACCTGGTGATAGAGGCGGTTTACGAAGCGATGGAGGTCAAGAAGGACGTGTTCGGCAAGCTGGACGCTATCGTCAAACCCGGCGCGATCCTGGCCAGCAACACCAGCTACCTCGATGTTGACGAGATTGCGGCGGCCACCCAGCGGCCCGAAGCAGTGCTGGGAATGCACTTCTTCTCACCCGCCAACATCATGAAATTGCTGGAAGTTGTCCGCGGGGCAAAGACCGGCGCACGCCAGCTCGCCACGGTGATGCAGCTTGCCGGAACCATCGGCAAGGTGCCGGTTGTGTCCGGCGTGTGCCACGGCTTCATCGGCAACCGGATGCTCGCAAAGCGCCAGGAACAGGCCAACGCCCTGATCATGGAAGGCGCGGCTTACAACGATGTCGATCAGGTGCTGCTCGATTTCGGATTCCCTATGGGGCCGTTCCAGATGGGCGATCTGGCCGGACTCGACATCGGCTGGCACCGCGACCCCGGCAAGGTGACAACCGTGCGCGAAGCGCTTTGCGCGGCGGGACGCTGGGGGCAGAAGACCGGCAAGGGCTTCTATGACTATGACGAGAACCGCCAGCGCACCCCATCGGACGAAGTGAAGGCGATCATCGCCGACTTCGCCCGCAAGGAAGGCGTGCCCCAGCGCAATATCGGCACCGACGAGATATTCGCCCGGTTGATCTATCCGATGATCAGCGAGGGCGCGCTGATCCTTGACGAAGGCATCGCCCAGCGCCCCGGCGACATCGATCTGGTCTGGCTCAACGGCTATGGCTGGCCCGCCTGGACCGGCGGACCGATGTTCTGGGCCGATCACGAAGGGCTCTCGAAAATCATCGCCGGGCTTGAGCAATACGGATTGCCGGCCGCGCCGCTGTTGGAGCGACTGGTGCAACAGGGCGGGGCGTTCAACCCGGCTTAGCGCGCCCGGGGGATGCAGCGCTCGGCGGCCTGGCGGGTGAAAAAGTGGCAATCGTACAGCACGATCTCGCGGCCTTCGGGATCGCGGGAATAGCTGAATTGCAGCCCGGCGCGAGCAGCCGCTGAGAGCGGAAAGGCTGCGGGGATCAAGGCCGGGTCAGTCCAGCCCATGACCCGGCACGTGGCGAGCGTGCCGCAAAGCTTGCGCGCATTGGCAAGCGCCTGATCCGCGTTCGCTCCGCCGAGAAGAATGAAATTGCCGCGTCCGCTCGGATCGCGCACGGCGACCCGCCCGCCAGCCACTTTCGGGGTATCGGGCGGCAGCGGGGCAAAGCTCGGCAAGGGGGCGGCAACTGCCGCCCTCCCTCCCGCTTCAGGCGTGATCAGACCGGGCTCACCCCCGCGATAACCGATGCGCATCGCCGCTGGCGTTCCCCAGAAGCCCGGCCAGCGAAAGAACAGATGCGTATCAACCTGGGCGAGCTTGACGAGGTGCGAGCTCCACGCCGGATAAACCCAATCGGTGTGGTAATGGGTGGCGTTGCCGACCGGCTTGAAAACCGCGCCACGCAGCGCCTCATCGGCGCGCTGTCGTGCTTCGGCCCAGGCCTCGTCACTGTACCGCCGGGCAAGCGAACCATCGCAGGTGAAGCTGAACTGGCAACCGGTTTGGCGGTCCGCGCCTTCGAAGACCACGCCGCAAACCGTCTTGGCGAAGGCCGGGTGGCGCACCCGATTGAGTACGACCTGCTGGACGGCGCGTTGCCCCATGTCCGCGCCGCCTGCCTCCGCCAGCGCCGCCAGCGCAAGGCACTCGCGCGCGCGGTCAAAGTCCTGCGGCGAACCGGAAAAGCGAAACGGCGGCGCCGGCGCGACTGTTCCGGAAAAGAATGGATCGCCTGCGTTACGCGCGCGAGCATCATCCGCGTCGATTGCCGGCTCCGTGCCCAAAACGGGCGCTTGCACGGGCAGCCCCGGCAGTTGATCAAGCGGCGGTGCGGACAATGCAACCTTTCCGCCCCTGGTCCGCTCCAGCCCCAGGGCTGCCGCGATAACGGTTGCCACCACCAGGAGCACGCCGGCCCCGATCGCAATCCGGGAATAGTGAGTCACAGGCAATTTTCAGATCGGCAAATAGGCTGGGAAATACTGGACAAACCGTTGCATGGGGCACGAAACCGCTGGAACCTGGGCATCATAGCACGTTGGCAAACGGTCTGCTCAACCACATTCGCGGTTTGCGGCAATATCCTTGCAGGTCTTTTCCACACCGCCCACGCCGCGATTGGCGCGAAACATCTTTACCGCGTCCGCGATGCGCTTGTCCCACTCCGAACGCATCGATTCTGGCGCCCCTGCGGCAAACGCCTGATCGCGGCACAACACCATCGCGCGGTAAGCGTCCTGACAGGCGACGGACACTCCCGCCAGCGAAGGAGCCGCGCTTTCCGCCATCAAAGGCGTCGCCAGCAACGCGCAGCACAATGCCGCGACAGAATAGGCAGATCTGACACGTGCCACGCAAAGCTCCTGATCGAACCGAACGGTTCCATATGTTTGGAACAAATCGTCATTTCAGTCAAATGCACGGCTGGTCGTCCGTCGTGATATGCGCCGTTCGCCTCACGAACGGTTTGCGCTCCAGCGTGCCGGCAGACAAAATAAAAGCCCGCCGCATCCGGCGATGCGCGGGCTGTAAATTGCCGGGTTTTGCTGGTTGCGGGGGTAGGATTTGAACCTACGACCTTCAGGTTATGAGCCTGACGAGCTACCGGGCTGCTCCACCCCGCGTCACCATGCCAGGCTGCACACGGCAGCCCGGAAGCGTATTGTCTGGCCTGTTTGCTCTGCAAACCGGCAGGCGGGCTGCTCCACCCCGCGTCATCAAGTGGCCATCTAGGGCCGAACGATCGGAAAACAAGTCCCGAAATACACGAAAAGGGCCCGCGAAGGCCCTTTGCGCTTGGGCATAAGCCCTGACTTGTGAATGGGTTTGTTCCTGCACCCGCCGGCTATAATGCCTGGCGACGTCCTACTCTTCCAACGCTTGAGCGGTAGTACCATCGGCGCTGTCTGGTTTCACGTCCGAGTTCGAGATGGGATCGGGTGGGTCACAGACGCTATGGCCACCAAGCAATAAAGCAGGCGGATGCGGGTTTTAATCGATGCACGTTTACGTGTTGTAGGCGTATCTGGCTGATCAATCGTCCGCCAATCGCAGACAGCACAGCTGTCATTGATGGTGGGATTCATCAAGCATGATCAGAGTTATTAGGACCGGTTAGCTCCACACATTACTGCGCTTCCACATCCGGCCTATCAACGTGATGGTCTATCACGACTCGAAGATACCTAATCTTGAGGGAGGCTTCCCGCTTAGATGCTTTCAGCGGTTATCCCGTCCATGCATAGCTACCCTGCTGCGCCCTTGGCAGGACGACAGGTACACCAGAGGCATGT
>JAFEEX010000012.1 GCA_018240895.1 Pseudomonadota bacterium
GCACAAAACCGTTACAAGTCCAGAACCACCAATTGTCAATGTTGACGGGGCGCGCGCCTGACTGGTTGGCGAAGACGTATTTGCTGTCTTGCCGCCTTTCGATCCCTTCCACGATCTTCACGGCCTGGCTGTTGAGCCAGATGGTCTTGGGGCCAGTCTTGCTGTCAGGGAGAAGGAGACGAGGCAATTGGACCCAGTCCCATTCCAGGTCCCGAATTTCTCCTAAGCGCGCGCCGGTAAAGATCAGCAGGCGTGTAGCCGCAACCTGCGCCGGATAGGTTGCCTCATCAGCGTCCAACTCTCGGGCCAGACGGCGGAACTCCTGCGGGCTGAGGTAGCGCTCCTTCGGCTTGGTCTTGAAGCGTGGCATGCCACGGCAAGGATTCGAGCCCTTCCGAATATAGCCAAGCTGCGCGGCGTATTTGAACATCGCCGCCAGCACCGGGACGGCACGGTTGAACTTGCCCTCGCTCACGTTTGCGCAATCGTCGCGCCAGCGCACGACGTCGGATTTGCCAATCAGGTCGATCCGCATTTTTCCGAAGCGCGGCATCAGGTCACGGTTGATCGCATCTAGGTTGCGCTTCTGGGTCGATCCTTTCCAATGCCGCGCGTAGTCGGTCCAGAACTCATCGACGTAATCCGAGAAAAGAGGAGCAACCTTCACGGCCACCCGGCGTGGCAAACCATCGAGCGCGACTTCGGCAAGTCGCTTGCGCGCTTCGCCCCTAGCGGTCAGGGCATCGACCTCATCGACCCTGCCCAGCGAGACACGGCAATGCCTGCCGCGTCGGCGGACGCGCACGAACCAGTAGCGATTGCCCGATGACCGGACTCGCATGCCAAAGCCCGCAAGCTCCGTATCCCAGATGACATAATCACTGGGTGCTGGCGGCATTTTCCGGCGAGCCAGATTGCCGTCAAGGAATGCCCGGTTCCCGGGCAAATGCCGCTTGGGGACCATATAGCCATCAGAACTACCGGAACTGCTCGGCAAAGTCTCGGAATTATTGCCAATTCTGGGGACCAGGCAGCCATCAGCAGCAGTCAAGCTGTCGAGGACTTCCAAGGTTGCCTTAATTGATTTTGCTGCACTTTTTCCCATTTCTGCGGCTTAAGCCGCGTAGGGTGTGTGGTCCAAAACTCGCTCATCGGGTCCGGCAAGCCTGCCCGAATTGGACTGCCGGTCCCGCACCGCACTGGCATTTGAGATAGGCGGGTTGGCTGCAATCTATCCGACGCAGTTCCCCCCTAGCCAGCGGGTCTGGGGGTATGATTGGGGGTATTTCCAAAATTGATTCCTATAGAAACATCAGAATACAGCCATTTCTAGGATAAATTGCGGTTCCCTTCACCTCCAAAATTTTCAGACACTTATTCGGCTTTTGCCGAAACCTTCCGACATCTGACATATTGCAAGTCCTTGGGTCAGTGAGCCGGCAGAAGGTCGCGCGCGGCACTCAACTGTGGAACCTTGGCGTCTTATCCACGATCCGACTTTGCCAAGAGGGAGCGACACGGTAAGAAGGCCCAGTTGCATTGCTTTGCGGCGGGGCAGCGCGGGTTTGCCGTGCTTTCTCCGTCACTGGAATGATGCCGTGATCGGGGGTCTGAAAATGTCTGACAACGAAACAAGCGCACCGGGCGCACAAGGTGACGTTACCAAGGCCTGGAAGGCCACGGAGGAACAGAAAAGCGCGGCAAGCCGGTTGCGGATTTTTGCCGCGATTGCCTGGGTCGCGGCGATCGGCACCGAAATCGCCGGAATCGTGATGCTGAAACAGCACCGGTTTGATCATGGCAACATGGGCCTGCTGATCGGCTTGCTGGTAGTGATCGCGGCCTGCGCGATTGCCGGAAACCTGATGTGGAAGAAAGCAAACCGGCAGGATCCAGCCAGCCGCGCCAATCCGGCCCGCTTCGCCTTTCAGAACCAGCTTGGCGCGATCATCACCCTGATTGCTTTCGTGCCGCTGGTGGTGCTGATCTTCATGGACAAGGACATGGATCCCAACACCAAGAAGGTCGCTGGTGGAATCGGCGCGGCGCTGGCCATTGCCGCGACGATGTTCGGGATCGATTTCAAGCCGGCATCGGTTGAACAATATACCCAGGACATGAACCAGTGCGCCGCGCAGATCAAATCGAACCAGCCCACCACGGCCTGCTCCCCTGAAGTCGCGTCGCAGGCGCAGGACATCGCCAAGGATTCGGCCACCGTGGCCGACGCGACCAAGACCCCGCAGAATCCGGCGGGCCAGGATGTTGTCTATTGGATCGCACCTGAAAACGGAGCGAAGCGGGCCTCTACACCGCACGTTTTCCACCTGTGCGCCGATGTCAGCACGCTGCGCGGAAAAACGGTGAACCACGGTTCGGTAACCGAAGCCTATGCGGAGAATGCCACCCGCATCACCAAGCAGATCACCATGGAACAAGGCCAGTGCGGCTTTGCCGCCAAGGCGGCACCGGTCGCTGCGCCAGTCGCAGCCCCTGCCGCGGCACCGGCAACCGCCGGATAAAGCATGACCCGGCGATCACGCCGGGACGGCTGACCGGATGGACGTCCGGATGCCCAGGCATCCGGACGCAATTCACTTACGGTTCGATAAAGGCCCCGCGGCGCTTTTCCATCTGGCTCATCACTGCTTCGATCTGGTTCTTCGATCCGATCAGCGCTTGTTGCTCCACGCTTTCCGCCATCAGGATTTCGTCCGCGCTCATTTCCAGATAGTGGTTGAACAGCCGCTTGGCAGCGCGTTCGGCATGGGGGTTGCGGTTGGCGATTTCGGCGGCGATAGCGGTGGCGCGGGCGATGGGGTTGGCATCGACACAGGTGGCAAAGCCATAGCTGCCGGCCTGTTCGCCAGTGAATTCGCGGTTGGTATAGGTCAGTTCACGCAGCACATCGTCGCGAACCATGCCTTTCCACAGGGCATAGCCGCCCATGTCGGGCACCAGGCCCCATTTCATTTCCATCACCGCCAACCGGGCGGCGGGGTCAATCACCCGGATGTCCGCACCGCTTGCAATCTGCAAACCGCCGCCGAAGCAGACCCCGTGGACTGCGGCGATCACCGGGACCGGCAGCTTGCGCCACTGCATTGCCACCTGCTGCGGCTGATTGGCGTTGCCATGGGTCCGATCGGTCAAAGGCGTGCGATCATGCCGGTTGGTATTGGCCATGCTGGTCAGATCAAGCCCGGCGCAAAAACTGCGCCCCTCGCCCGACAGCACCACGCAGCGCAGCCCCTTCATCTCGTGGAGAGCGTGACCGGCGGCGATCAGCGCGGCAAACATATCGGGATCAAGCGCGTTCATCTTGTCAGCGCGGATCAGCCGGACCTGGGCGACGCCGCTGTCATCCATTTCAATCGCGACGCGTCCGCCTGGGGTCATCTCATGCCGCATGGTCATGCTCCTGTTCCTTGACATTGTCGGGTTCCGTCGTCTGTTCCTTGCCCAATCGCAGAAAGGCGTCCAGCGCCAAATTGGGTGATCTCATGCCGCCGCCCGGCAGCGATGCGCCCGGCAAGAGGTCAACGAAAATCCGGTAAGCCCCGTCGGGCAGCGTTTCAATGATGCCGTCCAGCCCGGCCAGGCGCAATTTTGCGCGCAGCCGGCTGACATGAACGGCAAGCGTGTTGGTTTCGGGGCGGAACGACAACCGCCACACGTCGCAGAGCAAATCATCAGGCCTGACCGGCAGCCCCGGCACCTCCGCCAGCCGCCATAGCAAGGCGAATTCACGCGGGTGGAGATTGATCGCGCGTCCTGCGACAAAGGCATCACGCAGCACCAGATCGAGCCGCAACTGGCCGATCTGCCGCTTTCGCGGAACCGAAACGGCGCGTTCGGCCAGGCGTTCCATGCGGGCTTCCAGTTCTTCCAGCGCAATGCCAGGGCCCAGCGCATCGCCAAATCCGTCGCGCAGCAGCATGGACCGGGCTTGCGGGTCGACGATTTCCAGCATGGCGGTCCACAATGGGTGGATGCTGTGCTGCAGCATTGTGGCACCTTGCAGGGCCGGACCGCGCCCCGCAGGCAAGACCAGCAATGGACATTGGCCGCCGTCTTCTGCCGGAACAGGATTGTCATGCAGCTGCCAACCAAGCCGACGCAGGTCGAAAGCCGCGGCAGGGGGACCACCCCCCAACCAGCGAAACTGTCGCAAATTGCACCCCAAGTATGAGCCTGCCCTTCAGGCGCATCTGCCTTGCTCCCCCCACAGGGGCGGAGTTGCAACCAAATCGGCTTACAGGGTCAGAATCGCAGGCAGGAGACCCCATCCTGGATGGCGGCACCTGTCACGCGGCGGTGGTATTGACCCCCATGCTGGCAAGGTAGCGCCGCACATTGCGCGCGGCCTGGCGCAGGCGCTGTTCGTTTTCCACCATCGCGATGCGGACAAAGCCTTCGCCTTCCTCGCCATAGCCAACGCCGGGGGCAACCGCGACTTCGGCATGAGTCAGAAGCTGCTTGGAAAATTCCAGGCTGCCCATGTGTTTCAGCGCGGGCGGCAACGGTGCCCAGGCAAACATCGATGCCTTGGGTGATGGGATTTCCCAGCCGGCCCGGCCAAAGCTTTCAACCAGCACATCGCGCCGTTTCTGGTACAGATTGCGGTTCATCTCGACAATGTCCTGCGGCCCGTTGAGCGCGGCGCAAGCCGCCGCCTGAACCGGCGTGAACGCCCCATAATCAAGATAGCTTTTCACCCGGGTCAGCGCCGCGATCAGCTTGCGATTGCCCACCGCAAAGCCAACCCGCCATCCGGCCATCGAAAAGGTCTTGGACATCGATGTGAACTCGATCGCCACATTCTTGGCCCCCGGCACCTGCAGGATCGAAACCGTGGGGTTGCCGTCATAGTAAAGCTCGGAATAAGCGAGATCGGAAATGATCCAGACCTTGTTTTCCTTCGCCCAGGCCACCAGCCGTTCGTAAAAGGCCAGGTCCACCGTTTCCGCCGTGGGGTTCGACGGATAGTTGACGATCAGGATGGAGGGACGGGGCACCGTGAAGGCCATCGCCCGCTCCAGCGATTGCCAATAGCGTTCATCCGGCGTGGTCGGGACCGAGCGGATAGTCGCCCCGGCGATGATGAAGCCAAAGGTGTGGATCGGATAGCTGGGGTTGGGGGCCAGCACCACGTCGCCCGGCGCGGTGATCGCCGTCGCCAGGCTGGCCAGGCCTTCCTTTGACCCCATGGTCATCACCACTTCGGTTTCGGGATCGACATCGACCCCGAACCGGCGGCCATAATAATTGGCCTGAGCCTTTCGAATGCCGGGGATCCCCTTTGACGCCGAATAGCCGTGAGCGTCGGGCTTCAGCGCCACTTCGCACAGTTTGTCGATTACGTGCTGGGGCGGGGGCAGATCGGGATTGCCCATGCCCAGATCGATGATGTCCTTGCCCGCTGCGCGTGCTGCTGCCCGCATCCCGTTTACTTCGGCGATGACATAGGGCGGCAGTCGCTTGATGCGGTAGAACTCGTCTTCCATGGGGCCTTTCCTGAATTGGGTGCGCCATCCCTTGCGCGAAAATTGCCGGCAATGCGAGTGAAATTGCGCGGCGGCGCAGCGATGGCAGCATTCGCGCTATGCGCTACGCAGTGCCTACCACAATCGCCGGCAATGCTGTTAAAGGTTGGAAAGATTACGAAACGATTCTGTCACGCGGACCAGTCAGGATAAAGCCGATGCCCGATCAGAACACCACCACGACCGATCCTGCCCAGGCATTTGCGGAATTGTTGCGGGGCCAGCAGAAGATGCTGGCGCAGTTCATCCCCGGCGGCCCTGCCGCAGATGACGGCCAGACCGCGGGCGACGTGGCGCAATGGACCAGCGTGGCGCAACGGCTGCAGACGATGTGGCTGGATTTCCAGCGTGATCAGGCCGCCTCGCTCGTGCAGAAATTGCCTGCCATGATGGGCGATCCGGGCAATCTTTTCGGCACCATGCAGGGCTGGCTCAAATCCCTGCCGCTGACCAACCCCGATATCCAGAAGAAGATGTGGGACGATGGGCTGGCCCTGTGGGAAGGGGTGCTGGGGCAATACGGCATTGGGCCCAAGGCCCAGCAACCCGCAGGCGATGGCCCCGCCCTGCCCCGATCCGACCGGCGCTTTGCCGATCCCAAATGGCGCGAACAGCCGTTTTATGCCGTGGTTCACCAGACCTATCTGATGCTGGCCGAACAGATTCTGGCCATGGCCGATGCGGCTGAAGGCGGGGACGCCGCCCGCAAGGATCAGCTCAAGTTCGCGGCGCGGACCCTGATCGAGGCATTGAGCCCGGCCCATTTCCCGCTGACCAATCCGCTGGTGGTTGAAAAGACCATGGCGATGCGCGGCGAAAATCTGGTCAGGGGGATGGAGCATCTGCTGGCTGACATGAAGCGCGGCCAGCTTACCCATGTAGACCCGCAGGCGTTCCGCCTGGGTGAGAATATCGCTGTCACCCCGGGCAAGGTGGTGCGGCAGACCCCGCTTTACCAATTGATCCAGTACAGCCCGGCGACCGAAAGCGTGCTGGAAATTCCGCTGGTCATCTTCCCGCCGTGGATCAACCGGTTCTACATTCTGGATCTGTCGGCGCAGAAGAGCTTCATCAAATGGGCGGTCGATCAGGGGGTCACGGTATTCGTGGTCTCGTGGAAATCGGCGGACGAAACAATGACCAGCGTGGTGTGGGATGATTACATCGCCGCCCAGATCGATGCGATTGATGCCGTGCGCGAACGGCTGGGGGTGAAGGCGGTTCATGCAATCGGCTATTGCGTGGCCGGAACAACGCTGGCCGCAACGCTGGCGATTCTGGCGCGGCGCGGCCAAGCGGACAAGGTCAAAAGCGCCACCTTCTTCACCGCGCAGGTCGATTTCGATCATGCCGGCGAACTGAAGGTGTTCATTGACGATCAGCAACTGGAGGCGCTGGAGAAACTGTCAGCACAAACCGGCTATCTGGATGGACGCTATATGTCCGCCACTTTCAACCTGCTGCGCGGCAATGACCTGATCTGGAACTATGTGGTCAAGAACTACCTGCTGGGAGAGGACTATCCCGCGTTTGATCTGCTCCACTGGAACGGCGATGTCACCAACCTGCCGGCAAAGTGGCACATGGCCTATCTGCGGGATCTGTACCGCGACAACAAGCTGGTCGTGCCCGATGCCATGGCGGCCGGCGGAACCCCCATTGACCTGACCCGGATCGAAACCCCGGTCTATATCCAGGCCGGGCGCGAGGACCATATCGCGCCTGCGGAAAGCGTCTGGAAGATGACCCGGCATCTGCGCGGACCGTGGACCTTCGTGCTGGCGGGATCGGGCCATATCGCCGGCGTGGTCAACCCGCCGACCGCAAAGAAATACCAGTACTGGACCAATCAGGGCCCGGCTGACAGCTTTGCCGAATTCGTTGATGGCGCAACCGAGACGCCGGGAAGCTGGTGGCCGCACTGGATAGCCTGGCTGCGCCGCCAGGATCAGGCCGAAGTCCCCGCCAAGGGCAAACGGGTGCCCGGCGCAAAGGGCGACGTGGTGCTGGAAGAGGCCCCTGGGAGCTATGTGAAGGCGCGGTAACAGTCTGATTATATAGATTTTATCGCGTTTTTGCTGCACTGCACAAAAATACCTTGACTTCGCACGCGCAATATCTATTTTGTGCAGTGCAACATATTCATGCCGCAGGCTTGCTGCGGATCAAGGTAAGGACGTGACAGATGGCCAGTGAAGCGAAGATCGATACCGCCAAGGCTGCGGCCGCCGCGGAAAAGGCCTATGCCGATGCTGCCGGCAAGGTTGAGGCCGTGAAGGTCGAAGCCAAGCCCGCCACGGCCCAGGTGGCTGCGGCCCCCGCCCCCAAGATTGAAGTTGTCGCCACTCCGGTCGCGCCGGTGGCGAAGCCTGCAGCCGCCCCCAAAGCGGTGAGCAAGGTTGCGGCCAAGCCCGCCAAGGCGCCCCTGCCCAAGCCGGCAGTGAAGAAGGCTGCCGCCAAGAAGGCGGTTGCCAAGAAGACCGTGAAGGCCGCTGCCGCCAAACCGACCACCCAGACAACCATTACCAAATTCAAGGATACCATCATGACCAAGACCAAGACCACCACCGAAGATTTCACCGCCAAGGTCAAGGAAGCTGTCACCGACGCGCAGGACCGCGCCAAGGTTGCTTTCGAAAAGGGCCAGGCTCTGTTCGGCGAAGCCGGCGAATTCACCAAGGGCAACGTTGAAGCCCTGGTCGAATCGGGCAAGATCCTGGCCGCTGGCCTGCAGGAAATGGGCAAGGACTATGTCGCTGAAGGCAAGGTCGCGCTCGAAACCGCCCAGGCCGACATCAAGGATCTGGCCGCCGTCAAGTCGCCGGCCGACTTCTTCAAGCTGCAGGGTGAAATCCTGCGCCGCAACTTCGACGCCGCCGTTGCGACCGGTTCGAAGCGTTCGGAAGCCGTGCTGAAGCTGGCCAACGATGCCTTCGCGCCGATCTCGACCCGCGTCAGCGTTGCGGTCGAAAAGGTCAAGAAGGCCGCCTAAGCGGCACTTCCTCGCGGGACCGGCACTCCCCCCTCCAAGCCGGACCGCGAGCCTGAATTCCCGGGCCGGACAGCCATTCGCGCTGTCCGGCCCGTTCGGCTTTTGGCAAGGCATTTACGGCAAGGACTTGTCGATTGCCCCTGTGATACGATATTTTGCGATGATGCTATCCAACTACAGTCTTACCTCTGCGGGAATGTGCGTTGAAATTCGCGCGGCCGATGATGCTGACCGCGACGGCGGCGGGCGCGACCAGCTTGGCGTCGCCACCAAGACCCGGGCCAAACCCAAGAAGCCAAGCCAGTTCAAGGTGTTGATGCTGAACGATGACTACACACCGATGGAATTCGTCGTTATCTGCCTGAAGCGATTCTTTGCCATGGATATGGAGCAGGCGACCCGGGTGATGCTCCACGTCCATCAGAAAGGCGTGGGTGTGTGCGGGATATTCCCCTATGAAATCGCCGAGACCAAGGTGAACCAAGTGATGGATTTTGCCCGGCAAAACCAGCACCCGCTGCAATGCACGCTGGAAAAGGCGTAATCTGATTCGCAGGCGCGCACGCCGCCGCGCCGTTTGTGATCGGCCGCTTACGCCACTGACGTTCCGAAAAGCCGGCCGATCAGATAGGTGGCGGCCATGGCCGCCGCGCCCCAGAAGGCAACCCGGATAACCCCCTTGGTTACCGAAGCCCCCCCGGCCGCGGCACCGATCGCGCCCAGCAGCATCAAAAAGCACAGCGCGGCAAACGATACGCCCAGCGGAATCCGGTCAAGCGGCAACACCATCGCTGCAACCAGCGGCAGCGCCGCCCCGACGGAAAATGTCAGTGCAGAGGTGATCGCCGCCTGGATCGGCTGAGCGCGGTGCATTTCGGCCAGCCCCAGTTCGTCGCGCGCATGGGCACTCAGCGCGTCGTGCGCGGTAAGCGCCTGGGCGACCTGCCGGGCCAGATCATCGCTAAGGCCCCGGCTGCGATAGATGCCGGTCAATTCCGCAAGCTCAAGCTCCGGAAATTCGGCCAGTTCGCGCCGTTCCTTGTTCATATCCGCGGCCTCGGTATCGGCCTGGCTTGATACCGAAACGTATTCGCCAGCCGCCATGGCCATGGCCCCGGCAACCAGCCCCGCAGTGCCGGCAATCATCACCTCATGCTTGCCGGATGCCGCGGCAGCGACCCCCACCAGCAGACTGGCGGTGGAAACGATCCCGTCATTGGCCCCCAGCACCGCCGCGCGCAGCCAACCGATCCGCGCAACCGCATGATTTTCTGCCGGCTTTCGCTCGATCGCTGCCATCTGCGTTTCCCTTGTGCAATGTTCGGCACCTAGCGCCAGCGCGGGCCAGACGCCAGCCGCCAATTCGCACTTTCGCGCCGGCAAGTCGCCGGTTATGGAGGCTGTTCCAGACAGGAACCTGACATACTTTCCGCGTGAAATTTCTCCCCGCCATTGATCGCTATATCCTGCGCCTCACGCTGGGGCCGATGGGCGCGGTGTTTCTGATCGCGGCGTCGTTGCTGATTCTCGACAAGATGCTGAAGCTGTTCGATTTTGTCGCAGCAGAGGGCGGGCCGATCGGCGTGGTGTTCCGGATGCTGGCCAACCTGCTGCCGGAATATGCCAGCCTGGCGATCCCGCTTGGTCTGATGCTGGGCATCCTGTTTGCATTTCGCAAACTGGCCACCACCAGCGAACTGGACGTGATGCGGGCGCTGGGGCTCAGCTACACCCGGCTGCTGCGAATGCCCTATGCCATCACGCTGGTTCTGGCGGCATTGAACCTGGTCATCGTCGGCTATCTTCAGCCGTTGTCACGCTATTGGTACGAGCAGCTTGATTTCGAATTGCGCTCGGGCGCGCTGGGGGCCTCGATCAAGATCGGGGAATTCACCACGCTGCAGGACAAGATGGCGCTGCGCATCGAGCAGAGCCGTGACGAAGGCCGGCAACTGATCGGCATATTTGCCCGGGTCAGCAGTCCGCGCGGCCAGGTACTGACCATTTCCGCGCGCGAGGGGCGCTTTCTGGCGCTGAAGGGCAATCCTGACACCATCATCCTGCGCCTGACCGACGGGCAGATCATTCAGGACGATCCCAAACAGACCCCCCGCGTTCTGACCTTCACCCGCCATGACCTGCCGATTGACCTGCCAGCGATTGAAAAATTCCGCCAGCGCGGCGGCAAGGACCGTGAATATATCCTGCCCGAATTGCTCAAGATCGGCTGGAGCGACAAGGCCACCCAGCAGGAAAGGAACGAATCGCGCGCCAGCCTGTCTTACCGTCTGGTGGAGGTGGTGATGATGTTGCTGCTGCCGCTGCTGGCCGTGGCCCTGGCCATTCCGCCCAAACGATCGACTTCATCGCTGGGGGTGTTCGTTTCGATCGTGGTGGTGGTCGCCTATCACAAGATCAACGAATATGGGCAGGCGGTGGCCGCGCTTGGCCGGATTTCGCCGATCGTGATCCTGTGGGGGCCATTCGTGCTGTTTGCCGCGCTGATCGTTTGGATGTACTGGCGCGTCGCCTATGTTCCCGGCGGTCAGGCGATCGGTGCGCTTGAACGGGTGGCGGGCAATGTGACCAAGCGGATCGGCAAGCTGATCAGCCGCCGTAACGGTTCAGCGGGACAGGTCGCATAATGCTGTCCAGCCTGTTCCCCTCACGCACGATCACGCTCTATCTGGCAAAGATGTTCATCACCCGCATCCTGGGGGTGCTGGTGCTTTTGGTCATCATTCTGCAGGCCTTGCAGCTCTTGTCGGAAAGCGGGGACATCCTGGCGGTTCCGGGCAATGGCCAGGCGGAAATCTGGCGCTATGTCCAGCTCAACGTCCCGCAACTGATCGCGCGCTTTCTGCCCTATTCGGTGTTGCTGGCCACGCTTTTCACCTTCTGGCCGCTTAACCAGAACAGCGAGGTAATCGCCATGCGCGCCGCCGGGCTTTCTGCCCATCAGGTATTGGCGCCGCTGCTGCTGACAGCAGGCATAGTCTCTCTGGTCAGCTTTACCTTCAACGAAACCGTTGTCGCCAAATCGACCGGGACGCTGAAGGTGTGGACCGATCTGCGGTATTATCCAATCCCGGCCCAATCGGGTGTCCGGTCAAACCTCTATATGCGCGATGGCCTCAATATTTTGACGGCCCGCACGGTCAGCGGCAGCGGCAGTGCGACCGTGATGGATGACGTCACCTATTACCGCCGCGATCCGGGCGGCGCGGTGCTGGAACAGCTCAGATCGTCCCGCGCCACCTTTGCGGCGCCGGGCTGGAGATTGCAGGCACCAACCAGCTTTATCGTGGCGACTACCCAGACCAGCAAACTGGGCGATACCGTAGTGGCGCAGACGCTTACCCCGGCGCAGGTCGCGATCACCAAGGTCAACCCCGATGGCGAGAACATCGTTTCGCTGGGGCAGAAGATTGATGCGCTGCGCGCTGAAGGGCGGCGGACGGACGAACTGGACAGCAAGTGGTGGCACAAGATTGCCGGGCCGCTGTCAGCATTGCTGATGCCGCTGCTGGGATCGGTCGCCGCCTTCGGCCTGGCGCGATCGGGCCAGTTGCTGGTCCGCGCGATTGCCGGCATGGCGCTGGGCTTTACCTATTTCGTTGTCGACAATGCCGCCCTGGCCATGGGCAATTTCGGCGGCTATCCGCCAATGATCGCGGCCTGGGCACCGTTCGTGCTGTTCTTCCTGGTGGGCGAGACGGTGCTGATCCGCACCGAGGAATGATGCTTCAGCGCACCATCATCGTGCTGCGCACCAGCCGCGCCATCAACGGCCACAACCCGGGGTAATTTGCCCGATCATAGGTCGATTCCGTCCCCAGCCGTTTGCGCAACCGGCGGTGCGCCTCGGGCAGCGAATGATAGGGGATCGATGGCAGCAGGTGATGTAGCGCGTGATAGCGCAGCCCGACCGGAGCCCACATTTCCGCCCACAGGCCCGGCGGCGGAACATTGACAGAATCGAGATATTGCGCGGTGACGGTCATCGCATCACCATCGTTCTGCCACAGGTGAGCGACCAGGGTGCGAATCTGATTAAGCACGGCGGTTGCCGAAACGATCGCCAGCGCAATCAACAGCGGCCGCCAGCCCAGCCACCAGGTGCTGGCCAGCAGCGCAATCGCCCAGGCCGATACGCCCAGTTCCTGCCAGAACACCATCCGCGCAAAATCACCTTCCGGCGGGCGGCGGCGAAAATCCGGGTTGATCGCCAGCGCCGATGCGCGTTCCCACACCAGCTTGCGCAGCGGCGCGATCACCACCCCAAGCGGCACCAGAATGGCAGACCGGATCAGCAGGCCCACCGGCAGGAACAGCGCGGCAAAGGCAAAGGCCGGCAGGCTCCACGGCTTCATCAATGCCAGCGGCAGATATTCAGGATCCTCCACCGTGCCATAGCGGGTGCGGGCGTGGTGCAGCGTATGAACCCCTTCATACATCAGCGACGGGGTCAGCATCGGAATGCCCACCAGCAGGTTCCACGTCAGGCGAAAGCCGGGCAGCGCGGTGCGGTGAATATGCGTCAGCTCGTGGATGAACAGCAACGCACGGTACAAAGCGAAAACCGCGATCACCGCCGATGCCAGTGCCGCCCAGGGATTATCCAGTTGGATCGCACCGAAGATGCCGGCATAGCCGACCGCCGCTGACAACAGCATATCGGGCCAGTAAATCGCGCCGCGCGCAGCCGAAATATCGCGCGTCAATTCCACCGCCGCGCGCAGCATTGCCATGTCGTCAGGGATTGGCGCGATGCTGGCGGATGTGGCTGCATCCTGTTTCGCGATTGCCTGATGTACGCTCATTACCCGAAGTTCCGCATAGACCCCGGCTGCATTGTCCAGCCGTTCATATTTCTGCCGAAATGGGTCTGCAAGGTGTGCTTGACAAGCCGGGCGACCCAAACGCACTGCGCCCTTGCACTCGAACAAAGGCATGATCGTGGCAGAACAAGACCTTTTTATCACCCCGGTCGTAACCAAGGCAGATCGCGCCGCGTTCGTCGATCTGGCCTATCGCCTCAATGCCGGTGATCCGGCCTGGGTGCCCCCGCTGCGGATGGAGGCGCTGGAACTGGTCACGCCTGGCAAGAACCCGTTTTTCGATCATGCCGATGTCGAACTGATGCTGGCCCGCCGTCAGGGCCGGGTGGTAGGGCGGATTTCTGCCCACATCGATCACCTGGCGATTGGCCAGCCGCCGCAGCAGGGCATGGGGCCGGGCACCGGCAACTGGGGCCTGCTTGAGGCTGAGGATGAAGGCGTGGCCCGCGCCCTGATCAGCCGGGCGGAACAATGGCTGCGGCAGCAGGGGATGACCCGTGTGCTCGCGCCGCTGTCAATGTCGGTGTGGGAAGAACCCGGCCAGCTTACCAAGGGTTTCGATCATTCACCCACCGTGATGATGGGGCATCAGCCGGAACGCTATCAGCACTATATCGAGGCGCTGGGTTACACCCCGGCCAAGGTGCTCAAAACCTATGAGCTTGACATTACCCAGGACTTTCCCCCGCTGATCCAGCGGATCGTCCAATCGGGCGAAAAGAATGCCAAGATTCGCATCCGCAATGTCGATAAAAGCCGGTTCGATCAGGAAGCGGCGCTGATCCTGCACATCCTTAACGATGCCTGGTCTGACAATTGGGGCTTCGTTCCCTTCACCGACCGCGAAATCGCCTATGCCGGCAAGAAGTTCAAACCGATCGTGCGTGAAGATCTGATCATGGTTGCCGAATACGAAGGCCAGCCGGTGGCCTTCATGATGACCCTGCCTGATCTTAACGAGGCGATAAAGCCGCTGAACGGCAAATTGCTGCCATTTGGCTGGGCAAAATTGCTTGCCTGGCTGCGCAAACCGCGGGTGCGCACCATGCGGGTGCCGCTGATGGGTGTGGTCAAGCAGTACCAGTCAAGCCGGCTGGCCAGCCAACTGGCCTTCATGATGATCGAATATATCCGCCGCAACGCGATCAGCCGCTATGGCGCGACGCGCGGAGAGATCGGCTGGATCCTTGATGACAACCAGGGAATGAACGCCATTGCCCAGGCGATCGAAAGCCACGTCAACAGGGAATATACCATCTACGAAAAAGCGCTGTAAAAGCGGGGCGATGGACCACAGCAAGCCGCCCCCCGCGCCGATCCCGCCAGACAGCGCCGCGCAGCAAATGCGGCTTCTGTCCGCAATCGTGCTGCTGCTGAGCATCGGCGTGTTTCTGGCCCTGCCCTTCGTGCTGTCGATCGGCGCGGTGGTGTTCCTGCCGCTGACGGCGGCAATGGTGCTGTCAATCGTTCTTGCCCCGCTGGCTGACCGGCTGGCGCGGATCGGGCTGCCCAATGTGCTGGCATCGCTGCTGGCCCTGGCGGTTGCGGCGGTGATGTTCGGTCTGCTGCTTTCGGTTATCCTGCAGCCTGCGCTGGACACGATTGACCAGCTGCCGGTGATGACCCAGCGCGTGGCGCAGCGCCTGTCCCAGCTTCGCGGCAATCTGGGCTGGCTAAACGAACTCAACAAGCAATTGCTGCGCCTGTCCGGGCATAACCAGGCGCACGAGGTGGTTCTGGCCGGGCCGAACATGATCGAACAATTCGTCTTCGCCACGCCCGCCGTGGTGATAGAGGCGCTGGTCACCCTGCTGATGTGCTTTTTCCTGATCGAATCGCGGATCCGGATGCGCGAACGGTTGCTGCATGATCGCAAGCGCGGCCACGCCGGACTGAAAGCGGCGGGGGTACTGCGAGAGGTCCAGGATCTGGTCGCCAGCTATATGGCCACGGTTGGCCTGATCAACCTGGGCATCGGCACGATCGTGGCGATCGGGGCCAAATTGCTGGGGCTGCAAGCGCCGATCATGTGGGGCGGGCTGGCCGCCATGCTCAATTTTCTGCCCTATCTGGGGCCGCTTTCAATGGCGGCGATCCTGGCCCTGTTCGGGCTGGGCACGTCCACCACGATCTTTGAAGGGCTGCTGCCCGCCGCGCTGTACCTGTGCCTTCACGCGGTTGAGGCCAACCTGATCACCCCGGCGGTGCTGGGCCGCCGCTTTACGCTCAACCCGGTGATGATCATCGCCTCGATCAGCTATTTCTACTGGATCTGGGGCGTTATCGGCGCCTTGCTGGCCATGCCCCTGCTGCTGGTGTTCACCGCCCTGTTCCACCACATTGGCCGCCCCAATCTGGTCGGCTTTGTCTTTGGCGAACCGCTGTTTCCTGAGGCTGAGTTGCCGGCGACATAAGTGGCCCGGAGCAATTTCGCGGGCGGAGGTTATCAGTAAGCACGGCAACGCCCAACCCTACCCTCTGACGGGACAGGGCCTCGACCACACTGCATCGGGTTCAGGTACTGCGCCGGTCGACCGCCGCTGTAACCGCAACGTCCATGGTCACGTTGCCCAGCGTGCGCATGATATCGGGCAGCATTTCCACCGCTACCAGCAGGGCCAGCGGGGCAATCGGTACGCCCATGGCATTGGCGATCGGCCCGACCGAGACCACGAAGCTGAGCGTGCCCGGCAGCGAGACGGAACTGAGCGAAACCAGAAAGGCCACCAGCACGCCCGCCGCCAGCGCCGGGGCGGAAAGCGATACGCCGGTCAGGTGCGCGGCATAGATTGCCACGCCCATGTTCATCGCCGGGCTGGTGGCGCGGAAAATTGCCACGGCCAGCGGCAGGGCGAAATCGGCAGTCGCCTCGCGCACGTTCAGCCGGCGCGAGGCGGACAGCATTGCCGGCAGGCTGGCGAGCGAGGACTGGGTGGAAATCGCCACGGCATGAACCGGCAGCATCGCACGAACGAAATTGCCAAACCCCAGCCGCCCCAGGCCGATCGCCACGCCATAGGCTGCCAGCAGCACCACGCCCCCCGCGGCCGAGACGATCAGGATGTAATGCGCCAGCCCGCCAATCGCACCGCTTCCGGTCTTGGCACCAAGCGAAACGGCCAGCCCGAACACCCCGATTGGCGCCAGCATCAGCACCCAGCCGACCACCACCATCATTGCCGCGGCCAGCCCTTCAAACACCAGCCCAAGCTGGCGGCGCGGACCATCGGCAATGCGGGTTGCGGCCAGGGCGAACAGCGATGCGAACACCACCACGGGCAGCATGGCCCCGCCCGATGCAGCGGCAAAGATATTGTCCGGCATCATCGCCGCAAGAATTTCTGCAAAGCCGGGAACCTTGCCCGGATTGGCCGCCCCGCCGCTGAGCGCCGCGACGGCGGAGGGGGGAATCGGAAAAGCCTCAAGCAGGGCGGGAACCAGTACCGCCGACATGGTTCCGCTGGCCAGCAGAACCACCACGAACATTCCCACCGCGCGGCGGGCCAGGCTGCCGCCGCCCGCCGCCGCCAATGTTTGCGAAATACCGGTATAGACCAGCCCGATCACCAGCGGCAGGATCGTCAGTTTCAGCGCGCGCAGCCACAGACTGCCGGCAGGTTCGGCAAAGGCCAGCAGCGGGTCCAGCGCGGCAGTGCCCTTCAACGCGATACCCGCGGCAAAACCCAGCACCAGCCCGGCAAAGGTCAGGGCGGCGGGAACGCGAATCTCGGGAAAGCCTGATGCCGTTTCACCCTGTTGCATTCTGGTTCCCCCCAATCCGTTTTGAACGCGTGACATTAGCGCCGCCACGCGACATAGCAATTTGCGCAGGGACAACCATCCACGGGGCGCTGATGGGCAGGCAATATTTCGGCACCGACGGCATTCGCGGCAAGACCAACGCCGGGGTGATGACCGCGGCAATCGCGATGAAGGTGGGCCAGGCGGCGGGCACCCGCTTTCTGCGCGGCAGCCACCGCCACCGGGTGGTGATCGGCAAGGATACCCGCCTGTCCGGCTATATGCTGGAAAACGCGCTGGTCGCCGGGTTTACCAGTGTGGGCATGGACGTGGTGCTGACCGGGCCGCTGCCCACTCCGGCAATCGCCATGCTGACGCGCGAACTGCGTGCCGATGTCGGCGTGATGATCTCTGCCAGCCACAATCCGTTTGAGGACAACGGGATCAAGCTGTTCGGCCCCGATGGCTTCAAGCTTTCCGATGAGGACGAGATCGCGATCGAAGCGATGCTTGACCAGGATATGCCGCTGGCCGACAGCGCCTCGATCGGCCGTGCGCGCCGGATCGACGATGCGCGTGGGCGGTATATCCACGCGGTCAAGAGCGCGCTGCCCGATGACGTCCGGCTGGACGGGCTGAAGATCGTGGTCGATTGCGCCAATGGCGCTGCCTATCAGGTCGCGCCATCCGCCATGTGGGAACTGGGGGCGGAAGTTATTGCCATTGGCGTCAGTCCCAATGGCATCAACATCAACCATCGCTGCGGATCGACGCATCTTGACCTGATCAAGGAAACCGTGGTCGCCAGCGGGGCGAACATCGGCATCGCGCTGGACGGCGATGCTGACCGGCTGATCGTGGTCGATGAAAAGGGCGTTACGGTTGATGGCGACCAGATAATGGCGCTGATCGGCAGCCAGCTTGCCGCACGCGGCGAACTGCGCGGTGGCGGGGTGGTGGCAACCGTCATGTCCAACCTGGGACTTGAGCGGTTTCTGGCCGGACTGAGGCTTGAACTGATCCGCACCAAGGTTGGGGATCGCCATGTGCTGGAAGGGATGAAGGCTGGCGGTTACAACGTGGGCGGTGAGCAATCTGGCCACATGATCCTGCTTGATCACGGCACCACCGGCGATGGCACGGTCGCCGCGCTGCAGGTGCTGGCGGCGCTGGTTAAATCGGGCAAGCGCGCCAGCGAGTTGCTTCACCTGTTCGATCCGGTGCCGCAGCTTTTGAAGAACGTCCGTTTCGCCGGCGGCAAACCGCTTGACGATGCCCGGGTCAAGGCCGTGATTGCCGATGCGGAGGCACGGCTTGCCGGCAAGGGCCGGCTGGTGATCCGCCCGTCCGGCACCGAGCCGGTGATCCGCGTCATGGCCGAAGGCGACGACGCGGGCGAGGTTGAGCAGGTGGTTGACACCATTTGCGACGCGGTGAAGGAGGCTGCTGCCTGATGCTGGAAATGCGCCCCGATTGCGAACGCTGCGGCGCGGATGTTCCCGCCGAATTGCCCGGCGCCTTCATCTGCTCGTTCGAATGCACCTTCTGCACCGAATGCGCCGATGCGCTTGATGACCGCTGCCCCAATTGCGGCGGTGAATTGCTGGACCGGCCAACCCGGGCCCGGCACCTCCACGCCAAGTATCCGCCTTCGGAAGTGCGCAAATTCAAGGGATAGCCCAACATACCAGTTCCGTTCGCGTCGAGCATAGTCGAGACGCCGCGCGCCCGTGTCTCGACTATGCTCGACACGAACGGATATTGAGAGCAAGTGCCGGATAATGCCCCCGCCCCGCATCCTTTCGATCGCCGGTTCCGACAGTTCGGGCGGAGCCGGCATTCAGGCCGACATCAAGACCATCACCGTGCTGGGCGGCTATGCCATGACCGCGATCACCGCAATCACCGCGCAGAACACCGTGGGTGTGACCAGGGTGCAGGCACTGGATGCCGAACTGGTCGGCGCGCAGATCGATGCCTGCACGGCGGACATCGGCGTTGATGCAGTCAAGATCGGAATGCTTGGCTCACCGGCCATCGCGCACCGCGTTGCCGACCGGATTGAAGCGCTGACCGTGCCCACCGTGTTTGATCCGGTGATGATCGCCACCAGCGGTGCGACGCTGGCCGATGCCGAAACGATCGAGGCGTTCGAACGCCTGATGCGACTGGCAGTGCTGACCACCCCCAACGTGCAAGAGCTTGAGGCGCTGGGCGGGCACGCGGGCATGGCAGCGCGCGGCGTGGCCTATCTTGCCAAGGGCGGCGATGCCGAGGGCGAGCGGATTGAGGATGCGCTGTGCCTGCCCGGCGCGCCGCCGCACCTGATGGCCGGCACCCGCATCCACACCCGCCATACCCACGGCACCGGCTGCACTCTTTCAAGCGCTATCGCGACTTATCTGGGCAAGGGCCTGCCCCTGCCCGAAGCGGTTGACCGCGCCCGCCTGTTCGTCCGCTCGGCGCTGCGCGCCGCACCGGGCTTTGGCGCGGGCAGCGGCCCACTGGGCCACACCGAAGCGCGGGGATGACTCAGCAGTCGAGGTCGTAGAATTCGACGATCTTCGCCCAGGCTTCGTCCGCTGTTTCAACGCGGTGGAAAAGGTGGTTGTCGGCGGGGTTGATCACGCCTTCCTCTGCCAGGGCAT
Source organism: Pseudomonadota bacterium (assembly GCA_018240895.1). Lineage (GTDB taxonomy): Bacteria > Pseudomonadota > Alphaproteobacteria > Sphingomonadales > Sphingomonadaceae > Novosphingobium. The sequence continues at coordinate 19,769 of JAFEEX010000012.1, forward strand.
CGAAGTTGACTACGCGGTCCCAGAATTCGCGGCCGAACAGCAGGATCGGGATCGGCTTCATCTTGCCGGTCTGGATCAGGGTCAGCAGCTCCATGAATTCATCGAGCGTGCCGAACCCGCCGGGGAACACCGCCACCGCCTTGGCGCGCAGCAGGAAGTGCATCTTNNAGCGCGAAATAGTGGAACTGAAAGGCCAGGTGCGGGGTGACGTACTGGTTGGGGGCCTGTTCATGCGGCAGGACGATGTTGAGGCCGATCGTTTCAGCGCCCGCATCAACCGCGCCGCGATTGGCCGCCTCCATGATCGATGGCCCGCCGCCAGAGCAGACTACAAACTGGCGCATCCCGTTCTCGACGATGCCGCAGCTTGAGGCGATCCGGGCGAGTTTGCGCGCCTCGTCATAATATTTCGCCTTGGCCACCAGCCGTTCCACCACGGCGCGGCGTTCGGGCGGGGCATTGGCGAGCATTTCCTCCGCTGCTTCCGGGGAAGGTATCCGCGCCGAACCATAGCAGACCAGCGTGGAGCCGATCTTCGCCTCGTCCAGCAGCATCTCGCATTTCAGCAGCTCAAGCTGGAAGCGGACCGGGCGCAGTTCCTCCCGCAGCAGGAAATCGATGTCGCGGAAGGCCAGGCGATAGGCCGGATCGCGGGTTTGCGGGGTGGAATGGTCATGCGCTTCAACGAAGCCGGCTTCCTGTTCCGCCTTGTAAAAGCGGCGCCTGTGCAGCCGCTTGTCTTCATTTTCGTCAGTCATTCCCTCTGATTGCCGCAAAGTGCCGCGCTGTCAAAGCCCCATGCTCCGTGAGGCACTGAGTCACAAAGAAAGGGCGGGTAACCTTTCGATTGCCCGCCCGGTCAAAGCAAGGAGCGCCAGGATCAGAAGTTGATCGCCGCGTCGAAGCCAAAGGTGCGCGGCGGGTTGTAGTTGGCGTAAGCGCCAAGTGTGCCGTTGTTGGCGTTTGAGCGGCGGTAGATGTGGGTTTCGTCCAGCAGGTTGCGCGCCCAGGCACCAATCGACAGCTTCTGGCGGCCCTCACCCAGGGCGATGTCGGCAATCGAAATCCGGCCGTTGACGATGAAGCTGGCGTCGGTCTTCACGTTTTCCGACTGAAAGCTGTATTGGCTGGATGCATAGTTGGCATCAAGGTGCAGCTTGATCTGGGTGTCACCCGAACCGAACGGGATGTGGTAGTCGATATAGCCCGACGCCGCGTTTTTCGGGGTGAAGACCACAAATACCTGCGTCAGCTGGCCAAAGGTTGGCCCCGGGTTGGGGTTCGCGGTCACCGGAATGTTGGTGTAGGTATAGGCATAGGACGCACCCAGCGTCAGATTGTCGACCGGCTTGGCGGTCAGTTCAACCTCAAGACCCCGGATCTTTGAAGTGCCCGGCGCATTGGCGGTGTTTTCGGTGTGGAGGTTGAAGGTCGGGTTGGGGGTTACGCCATCCGCCAGGAACGGCGCGGTATCGACATTGTCGAAGTCGATCTGGGTGCCGGTCCGGTCCATGATATAGCCCGCAACGTTCAGGCGGACACGGCGATCGAGCAGGTCAAGCTTGGCTCCCACTTCATAGGCCTTGACCTCTTCGGGACCGAATGCACCGAAGGTTGACGAGCGCGAGTTCGCGCCGCCGGCGCGGTAACCGGTCGAATACTTGGCATAGAGGTTCATCCCCTCCGCCGCATCGAAGGCCACCGTCACCATCGGATCGAACCGGCTGTGATCGTAAGTGAAGGTCCACGGCGTCGCGACGTTCGACACCCTGGTCAGCGCGCCTTCGCGCTTGTCCTTGGTATAGCGCCCGCCAAGGGTGATGTGCAGCGGATCAACCGGGGTCCAGGTGGCCTGGGCAAATGCGGCATAGCTGCGGGCGCGGGCGTGGCTGTCACGCTGGGTGAACCACATCCCCGGCTGCCAGCCCTGGTTGCTGGAGGTGATCGGCCCCAGCACCGTTTCACTGTTGATCGTGTAACCGGTGCCGTCGGCATTCCACTTGTTGGTTGAAGGCGTCGCGGCATATTCGCGAACGTTTTCATTGAAGTAATAAAGCCCCAGCACGTAATCGAGCTGCGGCAGGCTGCCGACCAGTTGCAGTTCCTGGCTGAACTGGCGCTGATGCAGGTTTGACAGCGAATAGCGGCTGAAATTGGCGTTGGGGGCAAAGATAGTGCGGTGCGGGCCGCCCGAATTGTCCCACTGTTCGGTATCAACCCCGCGCCAGGCGGTGATAGAGCGCAGTTCCAGTCCATCGGTCAGCTTGTATTTGATCACGCCCGCCACGCCATCGCTGCGATCGATGCTGAGCTGCTGCGGCACGCCGATTTCGGCCACGTTCTGGCGATCGGAGTGAACCTGGACCAGCGGCGAAAGCGGGGCGATGCAGGTGGTGCAAACGGTTGATGTGCCCGCCGGGCTGCCCGGCGCAACCAGCTTCAGCGTGATCGGATCATACTGGCCAACCACCTTGCCATTGGGGTTGTAATTGATCAGCTGACTGTAATTCGGGGTGTTCTCATCCTTGGCACGGTCATAGGAAATCTCGACCGACAAACCGTCCACCGGCTTCCACTTGCCGGTGATCCGGCCGCCGGCGGTGTTATGGTAATTCCAGCCATATTGCCCGGCCAGCGGGTTCTTGACCGTGGCGTCCTGGTGCTGGATCACCCCATCGATCTTGAACGCAATATTGGCGACCTCGGGCAAGTCGACGTGAGCTTCAGTGTTGTAGCTGCCATAATTGCCGATTCCGCCGGTCAGACGGCCGCCGAACTGGCCGCTCGGTTCCTTGGTAACGATCGAGACAGCGCCGCCTTCAGTATTGCGACCGAACAGGGTGCCCTGCGGACCGCGCAGCACTTCGATCCGCTGCGCATCGAACAACGCGGTGTTAAGGCCCTGCTGGCGGCCAAGATAGACACCGTCAAGATAGACGCCAACGCCCTGGTCGCGCGCGGTCTGGTTGGCGTCAAACGGCACGATGCCGCGGATGCCAACGGTCAGCGCCGAATGGCGGGCTTCGAAAGTGGCGATGCGCAGCGAAGGCACCGCGCCGTCAGCCAGATCGCCCAGGCTCTGCACGTGACGGTCCTTGATCGATTCGGGCGCAAGCACCGAAATCGCGATCGGGGTTTTCTGCAGGTTGGTTTCGCGCTTGGTTGCGGTAACCACGATCTCTGTCAGGCCCGAATGATCGGCGCTGTCCTGCGCCGCCGGTGCCGCATCACCGGCCCCCTCGGCCCCGTCAACGGTGACCGCCGTATCGGATACGGTGATGTTGGCCGCAGAAGCGCTGCCGGCGTGGCCAAGGGCCATGGCGGCCGCAAGCACTGCAAGCGAGGTGGTCGAACGGGACGGAATGCGGTTCATCGGGGTTTCCCTGAGTCAGATTGGTGTCGTGTTTCGACGCCGGACCGGGAAAACGAATCGTCCCGCTGCGGCCTCACCGCCGCCTCTAGGGATGCTCTGTGTCGCTTCCGCGTATGCTGCGTGACACGGATGCGACAGGGATGTGCCAGTCAGGTGACCGGGGTGGCGGGAAGGCTATTCAATCCGCGCCGATTGCAGCAGCGCCAGCCATTGCCGCATCGTCGCCCGGTCCGGCTGCGTCTTGAACATCACCGAAAGCATGAACAGCGAACGCTTGCCGCCAAGAATGCGGACATAGGTGATTGCCGCCCGCGCGGTTGGGCAGCCGTCCAGTTGCCGCAAAAAGGTAAGCGAACTGGCATCCTCGGCAATCGGGGCCGTAATCGCGGTACAACTGTGGTCAGCCTTGGCCTCAAGCTCGGCCTTCCAGTCGCGCGCGCTGCGCACGCCCTTGGCCGGGCTGCGCGCGATGATTTCCAAGGCCTCGGTCCAGTCAGAGGCGGATTTGCCGGTCACCGCGATCAGATCAACAACATAGCGGGGATTGCTGGCATCGTATGCGATCCGGTCTTTGTCGCCGTTGTCCAGCACGGCCTTCAGCGGCGGGTAAAGCCTGTGATCGAAAGTCAGCTTCTCGGCACGGGCCGGCATTGCCGCCATGACAAGAACGATTGCGATGATTGCGCGCCAGGCAAAGCGATTGATGCTCATTCCCATCGCGCCAGCATAGCCCCGCTTCGCCTAAGATTCACCGATTTTACTGTGACAGCGCGGTGACAGGGACAAATCGCGGGAACAGGCCAATTTCGCGCGAGGCGGTCACAAAAATCGTTCTGTCACATTTTCATCATCAAACCGTCACCTTGAGGCGGCACAGCATGGTGAGTTTTGCGACCAACCAATGCCAGGCGATGTCCACCCCAGTCACCATCCTGATCACCAGCCCCGCTTCGCAGCTGCTTGCCGAGATCGCGCAAAGGCGCCCAGCGTGGCAGGTTATGACCCTGGGCAGCCAGCCGCCCGAAGGGCCGGTTTCCGGTCCGCTGTGGGGCTTCATCGATTGGCTGTGCCCGGCGATGTCGGGGCTGGAGATGTGCCGCCGGCTGCGCGAGAGTGATCTGGCGCGGCGCGCGCACCTGACCATGGTGCTTGATGATGCCGATCCCGCCACCGACACCCGCCGCCGCGCCCTGCAGGCCGGGGCGGATGATTATATCGTCGGTCCGCTGGACGCCGCGCGGGTGATCGACCGGATCGATCACATCCGGGCAGACAGCCGGCCGGCCCGCCAGCGCCTGACCAACGGCCCGATCGCCATCGATCTTGCCGCGCATCAGGTGCGCGTGAACGGCACAATCGTTGCGCTGCGCCCCAACGAGTTTCAGCTTCTGGCCCATTTTCTGGAAAACCCGGACCAGGTCTTTTCCCGCGCCGCGCTGATAGACCGGCTGGGCAAGGCCAATGATGAAATGGACGAACGGACGGTCGATGTCTGGGTGGGCCGGCTCCGCCGTGCACTGAGCGCGCAGGGCGCGCCTGATCCGCTGCGTACCGTCAGATCGCTCGGCTACGTGCTGGATTCGCTCTGACCATTTATTCCGCCGGAACCGATGCGCCTTGCTCAGGCGTCAGCTCTGGTGAGGATATTGCCGCCCTGATCGCGTCAATGAACTGATCGGTCGCCGCTTCCCAGGTGAAACGCCGGGAAAAAATCGCCGCAGCCTCGCGATCAGCCCACAGCGCCCGCCCGATCGCCTGATCCAGCCGCGCATCGACCGATCCGACGCTGGCGGGAAAATCATCATCGCAGCCGCGCCCCGATGCCCCCAGAATGTCGATCGGCCCGGCGACCGGGAACGCGGCCACCGGCGCGCCGCAGGCCAGGGCCTCTATCACCACCAGGCCAAAGGTATCGGTCAGGCTGGGAAAGACAAAACAGTCCGCCGTGCGATAGGCGCTGGCCAGTTCCTCACCGGCCATCGCGCCCAGAAAATGCGCCGCGGGAAAACGCACCTTCAGCGCTTCGATCGCGGGGCCGTCACCGACGATCACTTTCGATCCGGCAATGCCAAGCGACAGGAAGGCTTCAAGGTTCTTTTCGGGCGCAACCCGTCCGACATTAAGCAGGATCGGCCGCGGCAGGTCTGCCATGACCGGATGAATGTCCCCGTCGGGCCGAAACACGAAATGATCGATCCCCCGGGTCCAGCGGCGCAGGTTGCCGATACCGCGCCGCGTCAGTTCGTTTTCCAGGCTGGCGGTTGCGGTCAGCACCGCCCGGCTGCGTTGATGAAACCGCCGGAAGATCGGCCAGAAACGTTCGGCATTGATCCCGGTCCTGACGGCGGCATAGTCCGGAAAGCGGGTGTGGAACGCGGTGGTGAAGGGAACCCCATGCGCCAGGCACCAGCCGCGCGCGCTCCAGCCGATTGGTCCCTCGGTCGGGATGTGGACCACGTCAGGCGCAAAGGCGTGCAGCAGGCGGCGCGCGGCGAACCGCGGCGCGAGCGCCACATCGATCGAAGCATAGCCGGGCAGTGACACGGTACGGAACCGCTCCGGCGTGATCAGTTCCACCTCAAAGCCGCGGCGATCCAGCTCGGCCACGGTCGCGGCCAGGGTGCGGACCACGCCGTTGACCTGCGGGAACCACGCATCGGTGGCGATGGCGATCTTCATGCTGTGTGCTCCGCGTGATTGGCTGACGCCGGGGCGGCTTGGCCGGCCGCGCCCCATTCGATGATGGAGATCGCCCCAACCGCATCTTCGGCCAGCGCCGTGCAGCTTTCGACCCAATCGCCATCGTTGTAATAGGTGATGTCGCCAATCTGGCGGATTTCCGCGCAATGGATGTGCCCGCAAACGATGCCATCAAAGCCGCGCGTCGCTGCTTCGTGCGCCAGCGCATCCTCAAAATTGCAAACGAACTGGACCGCGTTCTTGACCCGCCGCTTCAGATAGGCGGACAAGGACCAATAAGGCATATTCAGCTGCTTTCGCACCGCGTTGAACAGGATATTGGCGCGCAGCAGCAGTGCGTAAGCCTGGTCGCCCAGGAACGCCAGCCAGCGCGCATAAAGCACCACCCCGTCAAAACTGTCCCCATGTGTCACCAGCAGGCGGCGACCATCGGCGGTGACATGAACCGCCTCCAGCGCCAGTTCGACCCCGCCGAAACCGAACCCGGCATAGTCGCGCAGCACCTCGTCATGATTGCCGGCGATCAGCACCACCCGGGTTCCGCGGTGAGCCATCTTCAGGATGCGGCGCACCACCTCGTTATGCGCATCGGGCCAGTACCATCCCTTGCGCAGGCTCCAGCCATCGATGATGTCGCCCACCAGATAGAGCGTTTCCGGTTCGATCGCGCGGAGAAAGTCCACCAGCATTTCGGCCTTGCAGCCGCGGGTGCCAAGGTGAACGTCGGATATCCACACCGTGCGATACCGCCGCTTGGGCCGAAATCCCCTTGGCTCCGGCAAGGACAGCCAGCCGGGAATTTTGCTCTCGGCTGTCGGCCCCTCGGCCTTTGCCGGCATCGTTCGCGTTTCGGTCGGCATACGGCCGATCTCCCGTCATGGTGCAACGGGACCGCAGTGGACTGTTTGGGTTGCGGGCAAATGACGGTGCTGAGGCAGTTTGGTTACAACCGCATCAACCCGGCTGCTTTGCCAGCGTCTCCAGCCCGCCCGTGTCAATGACGACGATACGGCGGTATTGCTGGCGAACCAGGCCGGCGGCGGACAGTCCGCGCAACACTTGGCCGGTCGTAACCCGGGAAACGCCAACCAATTCGGCCAGGGCCTGCTGAGTCAGCGAAAGCACCGGCCCATCGCGCCGCGTCATGTCGGCCAACGCGCGCGCGATCCGCAGTTCAGCTGACAGGCTGCGATCACGCTCGATCCGGTCAAGCGCGAGCCGCATCTGGTTGGCCAGCGATTTGAGCAGCCAACGGGCGAAGTTCGGCTCATGCGTCAGCAGCCGTTCAATCAGGGTGCCACCGATCCGGACGAGCACCGCATCCTCATCGGCAATCGCATCAACCTGACGCGAAACCCCGGCAAAATAGGCCAGTTCGCCAAAAAGATCGCCCGCGCCCAAAATGGCGAACACCGTGACGCTGCCGTCCGCGGCAAAACGGCACAGCGATACCGTGCCGCTTTCGATCAACCAGAACCCGTCACCCTCATCGCCCTGCTGCTGGATCAGCTTGCCACCGCTGAACCGCTGTCTGCGCCCCTCGCGCAGCAGCAGCGCTGCCAGCTCACCCTCAGCCCGGGTCGGCGCGATTTCTGACAATTGATAAGTTCTTTGCATTCTTGCCGATCATGTTCCCCTAAACCCCGATTCGCAAGGCGGCAGCGGGCAACACGGCCCGCGCCGGGGAGAGGAGAACGGCGATGCAGACGTCCAGTTGGGTTGCGGTTGCTATATTGCTCGGTTTCGGGCTGCTTGAGCTGCTGCGCACAAACCTGTTTTCCAAGCCCGAGCAATGCCGCCATGACGGCATCGTCGAAACCATATCGACCGTGCTGCTCATCGTCGTCACCCAGCCGATGATCCTGATCGCGGTCAACTGGCTCGGCCTGCACTTCTTCCCGCAATATCAGGGTGCACTGGCCGGGATCAGCGTGTTTCTGGCGATCCCGCTGTTCCTGGTGCTTGAGGACATGATGCAGTACTGGTGGCACCGCACCTCGCACAATGTCGGCTGGCTATACAACCTGCACCGCGCACACCACAACGCCCGCTACATGAGCGTGCGGCTCGTCTATCGCAACAACATCATCTACTATGCGATGATGCCCAGCATCTGGCTTGCCTCGGTGCTGGTCTATCTCGGTCTCGGCTGGTTCTATGCCGGTTATCTGATCGTCAAGATGCTGGTGATCATCGGCGCGCACAGCGACGTTGCCTGGGACGCGCCGCTTTACCGGATCAAGTGGCTTTCGCCGGTGATGTGGGTGGTGGAACGGACCATCTCCACCCCGGCAACGCACCACGCCCATCACGGCCGCCACCTGAGCGACCCGGCGGTTCACTACAAGGGCAACTACGGCAACCTGCTGTTCTTCTGGGACGTGCTGTTCGGCACCGCCAGGATCACCCGCACCTATCCGCAGAGCTATGGGGTGGAAAACCTGCCCGAGGCAACGCTGGGCCAGCAACTGCTGTGGCCGATCTTTCCGGAGAACAAGGATATAGACCGCAAGGTTCCCGGAGCAACGCCGGAAGCCGCCGTCAACCCCGCGATAGCATAAAGTGGGGGCGGGCGTAAAACGGGGGCGACTGCTGCAATGCGGCAGTGAAACGGGCTCCCCCAAACCACGCGACGGCACCGCCATGACACCATCCCGCGCCCGATGACCGTAACGGACGCGGCATCAAACTCCGAGACCAAAAACCTAGACGGGGTTGGAACGCTGGACAGCGGCGAGCGGGTCTATTCCCTGGTCCAGCGCCGCCACTTTCGCCGCAGAGGCCGGGCGCGGGCTGGGCGTCGTCGTCGACTACCTGTGGGGGCGTCCCGCCGAACTGCTGATCGGCCAGGTGGCCCGCCCCGATCTGCATAGTGCTGCCGGGGACAGCGCGGTGCGCTTCGTTTCCGTTGGCACCATGGCCGCACCGGACATAACCCTGCCGTCCAACGCGCTGCGCGGATCGCGACGAACGGATGGTGCTGACCGTCGCGGCATAGCGGAATTGAGGAAAACTGGGCCGGGCATGGCCAAGGCCGCCATCACCTCCACGGACGATGGACACCCTGTGACCTGAGCCGGACGAACTGTTCTGTCCCATGTAAGGGAGCGAACAATTTCGTCCGGCAGGTTGTTTACTCCGCTGCGTTCACCCCGAACATATCCGGCTCGCTTGCCTCATCCCCAGCCTCGTTAGCGGCAGTCACCTCGCCCTTGGCCTTGCGGCGCGCGTCGAATGACGACCACACGTCCTGCCAGTTGCCCTTGGTTGCGCCTTTCGAATATTCGGTCGCGCGGGTTTCGAAGAAGTTGGCGTGTTCCACCCCGTTGAGCAGCGGGGCAAGCCATGGCAGCGGGTGATCCTCGATCATGTAGATCGCCGGCAGGCCAAGCTGGGACAGGCGCCAGTCAGCGATATAGCGGATATAGCGTTTGATCTCCTTGGGGCTCATCCCCGGCACCGGGCCAAGCTCGAAGGCCAGGTCGATGAAGGCATCTTCCAGCCGCACGGTCTTCTGGCAGCAATCGATGATGTCTTCCTTGACCGTCTTGGTCAGGCACTGCCGCTCTGCGCAAAAGGCGTGGAACAGGCGGGTGATGCCCTCGCAGTGCAGGCTTTCATCGCGGACCGACCAGCTGACGATCTGGCCCATGCCCTTCATCTTGTTGAAGCGCGGAAAGTTCATCAGCATCGCAAAGCTGGCGAACAGCTGCATCCCTTCGGTAAAGCCGCCGAACATGGCCAGGGTGCGGGCGATATCCTCATCCGTATCGACCCCGAAGCTGTGCATATAGCTGCATTTGTCGGCCATTTCGGTATATTCAAGGAAGGCTGAATATTCCGTTTCCGGCATCCCGATGGTGTCCAGCAGGTGCGAATAGGCGGCGATGTGCACCGTCTCCATGTTGGAGAAGGCGGCGAGCATCATCTTGACCTCGGTCGGCTTGAACACCCGGCCGTATTTCTCGTGGTAGCAATCCTGCACCTCGACGTCGGCCTGGGTGAAGAAGCGGAAGATTTGCGTCAGCAGGTTGCGCTCATGCTCGGAAATCTTCTGCGCCCAGTCGCGGCAGTCCTCGCCCAGGGGAACCTCCTCTGGCATCCAGTGCACCTGCTGCTGGCGTTTCCAGAATTCATAGGCCCAGGGATATTCGAAGGGCTTGTAGCTTTTGCGGGCTTCGAGAAGGGGCATCTGACGACTCCGGATGGCAAGCGGTGATTATAGGCGGACTCCCCGCGCGGCCGAAGCGCGCGGGGCATGGAAAGCGTGGACAGTGGTGGGGCCGGGGATCATTTCCAGAACCAGCCTGGCTTCAACGAGCGATCCTTGCGGGCGCGCCACATGACAATATACATCCACAGTCCCGAAAAGGCGAAGAACACCATCGCCAGGCCGGACAGGGTGGCGATCACCGTGCCGACCGGGCCGAAGCTCTCGCCCGAATGCAGGTGATGGACCAGCCCGATCCACGAGCGGTTACCGCTGGGCTTGGGCCGGCACATCATCGTTTCAGGGCAGGTGAAGCCGGCGGGCACGGCCGGGGCTGCGGCGGGCGGACGATCGGCATCGCCCTCTCCGCCAAACATCTCTCCCCACATCGGGATCTGGCTGATCAACCCGGTCACGGCGATCCACAGCAGGAACACCCCGAAAAACACCGAAATCCAGCGATGCCACTTGCGCACAGTCTTTAGCTCCTCAGTTGATGCGAATCGTTCGCAACAACAAGCGGCTGAACGCGGCCATGGCAAGCCCCGGTCGTGTCGCCAAATGTAACAGTGCCGCGCATCACGAAGCCCCGTGCATCAGCGAAAGCGAAAACAGCGTGAGCGCCAGCCCTCCGCCGGTGAGCATCATCCCGGCAATCCGCCGGGCATAGACCGCCTGCTCGCTACCGCCGCGGCGGGTAACCAGATACAATCCGGCGGCAAGGCCGGCCAGGCCAAAGCCAAGCATGGGGCCAGTTGACTGCGCCATTTCCTATTGCCCCAGCCGCCGCGCTTCGGTGACCGGCAGGCCGGCCTCGGTCGGCACATAGATAAGCTGGGCCTTGCTGTCTTCCAGCGCCTGAATCTGCAGATAGCGCAGATAGCCTTCCGGCCCGCCCAATGAATTCTGCAGGATCTGGTTGGCCTTGGCCGCGCCTTCGGCACGGATCACCTCAGCCTCGGCCAGCGACATCGCGCTTTCCTTCTTGGCCCGTGCCTCAAGAATGGCAACCTGACGCGAGCTTTGCGCCTCGGCCAGCGCGGCCTCTCCCGCCAGCCGTTGTTGATAGACGCGGTATTGCGGCCAGCCGATCAGCGCGGCAATGATCAGAACCGCCCCGACCAGCAGCCCCAACGCGCTGCATCCAGCCTTGGGGTCCATGCTTGCCAATCCGTCCGCCATCCTGCTCATTGCAAAACACCCCGCACATCCCGCGCCATCTGCACCGATGAAATCCCCACGCCGGCCATCACTGGCAGGCCAGGCATTCCTCATAATCGGTCGGCCCGGCGGCCAGTTCCATCACCGGGGCGCTGGCGGTGTTGTCCGCCTCTACCCCGCCGGCGAACCCGGCGCGCTGCACCGATTTGGAGCGGAGGTAATAGAGGCTCTTGATGCCTTTCTCCCAGGCCTGGAAGTGCAGCATCATCAAGTCCCACTTGTCGACATCAGCCGGGATGTAGAGATTGAGGCTTTGCGCCTGGTCGATGAACGGCGTGCGATCGGCCGCGAATTCCAGCAGCCAGCGCTGGTCGATCTCGAAGCTGGTCTTGTAAACCGCCTTTTCCTCCGGGCTGAGGAAATCGAGATGCTGGACCGAACCGCCGCGTTCCAGAATCGAGTTCCACACATTGGTCGAATCCTTGCTTTTGGAGGCGAGCAGCGCCTGCAAATAGGGATTCTTGACCACGAAGCTGCCCGACAGGGTCTTGTGGGTATAGATATTGGCCGGGATCGGTTCGATACAGGCCGAAGTGCCGCCGCAGATGATGCTGATCGAGGCGGTTGGCGCAATCGCCATCTTGCAGGAAAAGCGCTGCATCACGCCCATGTCGGCGGCATCCGGGCAGGCCCCGCGTTCCTGGGCCAACAACAGGCTTGCCTCATCGGCCCGGGCCGCGATGTGCTTGAACATCTTGAGGTTGAGCGCCTTGGCCATCGCGCTTTCAAAACCGATGCCCTTTTTCTGCAGGAACGAATGGAAGCCCATCACCCCCATGCCGACCGAGCGTTCCCGTTCCGCCGAATACTTGGCGCGGGCCATCTCGTCCGGCGCGCGGTCGATGTAGTCCTGCAGCACGTTGTCAAGGAAGCGCAGCACGTCCTCGACAAAGCGTTCATCCTTGTTCCATTCCTCCCATGTCTCAAGGTTGAGGCTGGAAAGGCAGCAGACCGCGGTGCGATCGTTGCCAAGGTGATCGACCCCGGTGGGCAGGGTGATTTCGCTGCACAGGTTTGACGTCGAAACCTTCAGCCCCAGATCGCGGTGATGCTTGGGCATCATCCGGTTCACCGTATCGTTGAAGACGATATAGGGCTCACCCGTGGCCAGCCGGGTTTCCACCAGCTTCTGAAACAGGCTGCGCGCGTCGACCGTGCCGCGTACCGATCCGTCCTTGGGGCTGCGCAGGGCGAATTCGGCTCCGCTGCGCACGGCTTCCATGAATTCGTCGGTCAGCAGGACGCCGTGATGAAGGTTGAGCGCCTTGCGGTTGAAATCGCCAGAAGGCTTGCGGATCTCCAGGAATTCCTCGATCTCCGGGTGCGAGACATCAAGATAGCAGGCCGCCGAGCCGCGCCGCAGCGATCCTTGCGAAATCGCCAGCGTCAGGCTGTCCATCACCCGGACAAAGGGGATGATGCCCGATGTCTTGCCGTTGAGGCCAACCGGCTCGCCAATGCCGCGCACCGCCCCCCAATAGGTGCCGATCCCGCCGCCGCGGCTGGCCAGCCAGACGTTTTCGTTCCAGGTGCTGACGATCCCTTCAAGACTGTCTGCAACCGAGTTGAGATAGCACGAAATCGGCAGGCCCCGGTTGGTGCCGCCGTTTGATAGCACCGGGGTAGCGGGCATGAACCACAGGCGGCTGATGTAATCGTAAAGCCGCTGGGCGTGATCCTGATCATCGGCATAGGCGGCGGCGACGCGGGCGAACAGATCCTGATAGCGTTCACCGGGCAGCAGATAGCGGTCGTCAAGCGTGTCCTTGCCGAAATCGGTCAGCAGCACGTCACGATCATGATCGACCACGATATCGAAACGGCGATCATGGATCGCCTTGCTGTCACCGGCGGGCCTGGCCGCCTTCGCCGCAGCACCCAGCGCTCCGGCCAGGGCCTCTGCCCCCAGCTTGTCGACCAGTTCGGCGGAACCGGCATCGCTCTTTTCGCTCATCGGCAGCGCCGGGCCTTCGCCCGCCTCCTTCTTCATCGTGCGCGCGGCAGGCGCCGGCGCTACGGCGTCGGTCTGGGTAGCGGTCAGTTCCAGCGCTGCATCAACCTCGGCCATGCCCGGCTCGTCTCCGTTCCTGAAATCCATTCTTGCCCCTGTCCCAATTCGCCGCGCGCAGGCCTGAACCGGCGCGATGTTCCACTTGTGTTCGAATCAGCGGGTCACCGCCAATCCTACCAGTCCGGCAAGAACGAAACGAGAAAAACTTATCCCCATTCGATCCCCGGATCTGCCCCCGGCACGCGAGATTCCCCGACTCCGAATCCTCCCGCCGCGCGTAAAGCGCCATGGCGTTAAAATCTAAGTCTAGAGCCCCCCGGCTTGCCGGACCACTATCTATAGTGCCGATGCCGGACTCGGACGCAAGAGGGTAAATCCGGCGCTAACCCTCTTTGTGATGCTGCCCAGCCCCCGGCGCTGATGGCGCAGCGCAGCGACGCGCGGGAATTCCGCCACTGCCGCCCAGCGCAAGAGTCAAAGTGAATCTGTGAAAAAATTTTTGCCCGGGGACAGCGCCCCAGGGGCGTTGACACGGATAGAATCGGTCGCGGAAATTTTGTTACCGATGCTGGCCGGACGGCCTCATATTACGCCCTGCATTGGTGCTTGATCACAGCAACACAGCATCTATCTTCTCGCCCATATCGAATCCCTGCGGAGTATCTGTTTCATGTTCAATATCATTGGCGCGATCATCAGCGGCCTGATCGTCGGTGCGATGGCACGGTGGCTCTATCCGGGGGCGACAGAAATGGGCTGGACGATGACCGTGCTGCTTGGCGTCGGCGGATCACTGTTTGCCGGACTGATCACCGCGCGCGGGAAAGGCGACGGGCTGAACCGCGCCGGCTGCCTCGCCTCTATCCTGGGGGCCATGGCGCTGATCTTCATCGGCCGCCACCTCGGCTGGCATTTCTAGTCGCGTCTTACCGCGCGACCCCCGCGATCGCGTCAGCCACTTCGTCCACCAGTTGCAGCGGCAGATCATGGCCCATGCCGGGGATCACCTTGAGCTGCGCGCCGGGGACTGCCGCGGCGGTGTCCTGACCGCCTTCAACCGGAACCAGCGGATCGTCCGCGCCGTGGATCACCAGCGTCGGGGCCGTTACCCCGCGCAGCCGCTTGCGCCGATCCCCGTCATCAAGGATCGCGGCGAGCTGGCGACCGGGGCCGGTGGGATGAAAGCTGCGCCGGTAATCCCGTTCGATCCGCTCTTTCAGCCGGGTTTCGTCAGCCGGATAGCCGGGGCTGCCGATCGCCCTGGAAATGCGCAGGCCCACCGGGATAACCTGTTCCAGCGAGGCATCTGGTGGCGGACGATCAAGCAGCGCGGCCAGTGCCTCTGGCCGGGAGCGGGGCAGGCGCGGGTTGCCGGTGGTCGACATGATCGAGGTGAGCGACAGCACCCGGTCCGGATAGCCGACTGCCACCAGCTGCGCGATCATTCCGCCCATCGAAGCCCCGACGACGTGGGCTTTTGCAATGCCGAGCGCATCCAACAGTGCCACCGCATCGGCGGCCATCTCGGTCAGGCGATAGGGCAGCCGGGCGCGCAGCCCGAACAGCCGCATCAGCGCAACCCGGCGCACATTGGGCACGGCATGATCGGTAAACTTGGTCGAAAGGCCGATGTCGCGATTGTCGTAACGGATCACATGGTATCCACGCGCCACCAGCGCATCCACCAGTTCGATCGGCCACAGCGTCAACTGTGCGCCCAGCCCCATGATCAGCAGCAGGGGCGGGTTTGCCGGATCGCCGTGGGTTTCGTAAGCAAGGTCAATTCCGTTGGCGTGGGCTACAGGCATGAATTCTCCCGCGGATATGGTTTCAGCGTGAAACCTACCGCTTTTGCCTGTTGCCGCAAGCCTGCAAAGCTTCGCTATCCGCCGAAGTCAGGGTAGCTTCGGCAGTACCGCTGCCTGCTCACCCTTTTCGTGCATCGCGCTGGCCCGCCCGACCAGCAGCGGATCGACCGTGCCGACCACCGCGTCATCGCGGCCGGTGTAGGGAAAACGGCTGAGCACGAAGCGCATCGCGTTCAGCCGCGCGCGCTTCTTGTCGTCGCTCTTGATCACGGTCCAGGGGCATTCATCGCTGTCGGTGGCGGCAAACATCGCCTCCTTCGCGGCGGTATAGTCATCCCACTTGTCAATGCTGGCCAGATCGACTGCCGACAGCTTCCATTGCTTGAGCGGATGCACCTTGCGCTCGGTAAAGCGGCGGCGCTGCTCGTCCCTGCTGACGGAAAACCAGAATTTGATCAGGTGGATGCCGCTGCGCACCAGATTACGCTCAAATTCCGGCGCTTCGTGCAGGAACTGCGCATATTCCTGATCGCTGCAGAACCCCATGACGTGTTCAACCCCGGCGCGGTTGTACCAGCTCCGGTCGAACAGCACGATTTCACCGCGGGTGGGCAAATGACCGGCATAGCGCTGGAAATACCACTGTCCGCGTTCAACCTCGCTGGGCTTTTCGAGCGCCACCACCCGCGCCCCGCGCGGATTGAGGTGTTCCATGAAGCGCTTGATCGTACCGCCCTTGCCGGCTGCATCACGCCCTTCGAACAGGATCACCACCCGCGTGCCGGTTTCCCGAATCCAGGTCTGCAGCTTGAGCAGTTCGGCCTGAAGCTGGAACTTCTCACGCTCATAGTCCTGCCGCAGCATCTTGTATTTGTAGGGATAGCCGCCTTCCTGCCAATCAGGCGCGCGCTCGTTGCTGGTGGCGCGTAGCGGAACGCCGGGTTGCGGTAAGCCCAGGTGCGCGCGCAGCCGCGCCGCATCATCTGGGGCGGCACCATCGATCAGCGCCAGCAATTCATTGCGTGCCCCGCGCGCAACCATGTCTTCGGCAGCGGCAATCGTGGCCTGCTGCGCGGCAACCACGCGCTCCTCTGCCATGCTGTCGCGTACGGCATCGGTTTCGCGCGAATTGGGATCGGATTCGTTCTTGCTCATAACTCCGACTTTCCGCTGTCGGAAGATTGTTACGATTATGTGTCAAATACCTGTGCAATATCGCATATCCGCAATTATCCTGTCCAGCGCCGACGCAGTGCTACGGAACCAGCACGGTATCCTTGGCCTCTGCCAGGGTGCCCGGATAGTCCAGCGTATAGTGCAGCCCGCGGCTTTCATGGCGGGCCAGTGCAGAACGCACGATCAGATCGGCACACTGCAGCAGATTGCGCAGCTCGATCAGATCGGTCGAAACGCGGAAGTGGGCGTAGTATTCCGATATTTCGTCCGTCAGCATCTTGATCCGGTGCCTGGCACGCTCAAGCCGTTTGGTGGTCCGCACGATCCCGACATAGTTCCACATGAACCGGCGGATCTCGGTCCAGTTCTGCTTGATCACCACTTCCTCGTCCGAATTGGTCACCCGGCTTTCATCCCAGGCGCGGATCGGCGGCGGCGCATCGAATTCTTCCCAGTGCTCCAGAATGTTCGCTGCCGCCGCCTCGCCAAAGACAAAGCATTCCAGCAGGCTGTTGGATGCCAGGCGGTTGGCGCCGTGCAGCCCGCTTTCGGTACATTCGCCTGCGGCATAAAGCCCCGGCAAGTCAGTACGCCCGGCCAGATCGATCACGATCCCGCCGCAGGTATAGTGCTGCGCCGGGACAACCGGGATCGGCTGGGTGGTCATGTCGATGCCAAGGCCCAGCAGCTTTTCATAGATGTTGGGGAAGTGCTCGCGCACGAATTCGGGCGGCTGGTGGCTGATGTCGAGATGGACGAAATCGAGCCCGTCGCGCTTGATCTCCGCATCGTTGGCGCGGGCGACGATATCGCGCGGGGCAAGTTCGGCGCGCTCGTCGTAATCGGGCATATAGCGGTGCCCGGTTCTCGGGTTGATCAGCCGCCCGCCTTCACCGCGCACCGCCTCTGTAATCAGGAAGTTCTTGACCTCAAGATTGTAAAGGCAGGTCGGGTGGAACTGCATCATTTCCATGTTGCCCACGCGGCAGCCCGCGCGCCAGGCCATGGCGATGCCATCCCCGGTTGCGCCGCGCGGCGCGGTGGAAAACTGATAGACCCGGCCCGCCCCGCCGGTGGCCAGCACGGTGGCGCGCGCGGTGTGCGCCTCCACCTTGCCGGTCTGCTCGTTCAGGGCATAGACCCCCCAGACCCGGCCCGATCCCGAATAGCGTTCCTCATGCTTGCCGGTGATCAGGTCGATGCCGGACTGATGCGGCAGCAGGGTGATGTTGGGATGGGCCTCTGCCGCCTTGAGCAGCGCGGACTGCACCGCCCAGCCGGTCGCATCGGCAACGTGAACGATGCGGCGGTGCGAATGGCCGCCCTCGCGGGTGAGGTGGAGGTGCTCGCCTTCGGTGTTGAACGGCACGCCCAGCTCAACCAGCCGGTCAATCGCATGAGGGGCGCGCTCGATCACGAATTCAACCGTTTCCAGCCTGTTGAGCCCGGCCCCGGCGATCATCGTGTCCCTGATATGATTTTCGAAGGTGTCGCCCGCATCCAGCACCGCGGCGATCCCGCCCTGCGCCCAGGCGGTTGACCCACCTGTCAGTTCGCCCTTGGCCAGGACCAGCACCCTGAGCTTGTCGGCCAGGGCCAAGGCGGCGGTGAGGCCGGCCGCGCCGGAACCGACGATGATCACGTCGTGTGCCAAGGTCACGCCTCCACCCGTACCGCGCTGGTCAGGCTGACGAACACGTCCTCCAGATCCGCCTCGCGGGTGGAAACGTCGACAATCCCGAAACCTTCCCCCTGAAGCTGGGCCAGGATTTGGCCGGCAGTGGTCCGGTCCTTGTCGTAGGTTACTTCAATCACCCGTTCGCCGGCCCGTTCGGCCTTGATGAAATCAAGGTGGTGGGGCAGATCGGCAACGTCGCGGTCAAGCGTCACCACCACAACCTTTTCCCGCGCCATGCCAACCAGCTCGCGGGTCGGCTTATTGGCGATCAGCTCGCCGTGGTTGATGATCGCGATCCGGTCGCAAAGCTGCTCCGCCTCTTCAAGATAATGCGTGGTCAGCACCACCGTCACCCCGCCGGCGTTGAGGTCGCTCACCAGTTCCCACAATTGCCGGCGCAATTCCACGTCCACCCCGGCGGTCGGTTCGTCCAGCACGATCACCGGCGGCTGATGGACCAGCGCCTTGGCGATCAGCAGACGGCGCTTCATCCCGCCAGACAGGGTCCGGGCATAGGCATTGGCCTTGTCGCCCAGATGGACCTCCGCCAGGATTTCCAGGCTGCGCCGCGCGGCCTTGGGCACGCCATAGAACCCGGCGGTATTTTCCAGCACCTCAAGCGGGGTAAAGAACGGATCGAACACCACCTCTTGCGGGACGATCCCGATCGACCGCTTGGCGTTGCGGGGATGTTCATTGATGTCGAAACCCCAGATCTCCGCACTGCCGCTGGTCTTCATCACCAGTCCGGCCAGGATGTTGATCAGGGTGGATTTGCCAGCGCCATTGGGGCCGAGCAGGCCAAATATCTGCCCCTGCGGCACATCAAAGCTGACGCCTTTCAGTGCGTGTTTGGCCGGGGTGGAGCCCTGGGCGGCATAGACCTTGGCAAGATCGCGAATGCGGATAGCGGCGGGAAAGTCCGGAGAGTCCATAGCCGTCCACTTTGCGGCACCGTGCGGTTAAGGTAAAGCCCCGTTGCACTGCTTTCTGCCTCTGGAAATGCCGCCGCGCCCCTGCTAGGGCCAGCAACCATGACCATGCCCGCGCCTGAAACCGTTCACGTTTCCACCCTTCGCGTCTGCTGTGACGGAGCCGGCGATATCAGGGGCGGCAGCGCTTATCTGGCGGCAGCGCTGGGCCATCCGCGGGTTTGGCTGGAAATTGACGAGCGCGGCTATGTCGATTGCGGCTATTGCGACAAGCGCTTCGTGCTGGGCGGCTCTCCGCCCGACAGCGTAACCGGCAAGCCGGGGCACTGAAAACAGCGCATCACAATGACAGAATGTGCGTTGCCGTTTCATCGCCGCAGCGGCTGAAGCCAAGCGCTTCATAGAATGCCGCGCCCTCCGCAGTGCGGGTACGCAGCCGCAGCACGGAAAAATTATCGCGTGCATGGCTGACGATTGCGCCGATCAGCAGCTTGCCTGCCCCTCCACGCCGGGCCGGTTCCATCACGTAGACGTGGCGGACCCGGCCAACATCGATCCGCCCGGCGTAAGGATCGTGGTTCAATCCGCCTGCCGCGATGAGCCTGCCGTGGTGCCTGACGGCAAAATAGGCCTCCCCCTGGCGGTCGAACCGGTTGCCGCCATCGTCCCATTCGCGGCGCAGGGTTTGCATGAATGGAAAACCTTCGGCGTTGGCAGCTTCGATCAGCGCCTCCAGTTCCGGCGCGATACTGTTCACCCGGATCAGGGTAAAGGCAGGCTTCATCTTCACTGATCCCCTCCTTTGCCGCTGGCGCTGATCGCAAGACCACCTATATCCCCGTTCATGACCACTTTCGATCCCCGCTCGCTGCTATACCGGCATATCACCCCGGACGAAGCGCAGGCCATCACCCGCGAAACGCTGGGCCGGTGCGATGACGGCGAGCTCTATATGCAGTTCATCGCCAACGAAGCCTTCGTTTTCGATGACGGACGGCTGAAGACCGCCGACTATTCCCGCAACGCCGGGTTTGGCCTGCGCGGCGTTTCTGGCGAGATGACCGGCTTTGCCCATGCCAATGAAATCAGCGCGGGCGCGATCCGCCGCGCGGGTGAGACGCTGCAATTGCTTGATCCGGCCAGGGCGGCCATGGCTGCACCGCCGCGCCAGAACAACCGCCACCTCTATTCCGATGCCTCACCGCTGGATGCAATCGGCTTTGCCGAAAAGGTCAGGCTGCTGGAAACGATCGATGCCGCGACCCGCGCGCGCGATCCCAGGGTCGCGCAAGTCACCGTCAGTCTGGCGGCGGCCTGGTCCGTGGTGGAAATTGTCCGCGCCGATGGCTTTGCCGCGCATGACGTGCGTCCGCTGGTCCGGCTTAACATCAGCATCGTGGCCGAAGCAAACGGACGGCGCGAAACCGGATCGTTCGGGATCGGCGGGCGGCGGCTTTATGATGATCTGTTCCTGCCCGAAACATGGAACCGCGGGATCGATACCGCGCTGGCCCAGGCGCTGGTCAACCTGGAAAGCGTGGCTGCCCCGGCCGGCGAATGCCAGGTGCTGGTCGGCCCCGGCTGGCCCGGCGTTCTGCTGCACGAGGCGGTTGGTCACGGGCTGGAAGGTGATTTCAACCGCAAGGGCACCAGCGCCTTTTCCGGCCGGATCGGACAGCGGGTCGGCGCGAAAGGGGTAACCGTGGTCGATGACGGAACTCTGCTGGATCGGCGCGGCGAAGGTCGGCGTGGATCACTTTCGATCGATGACGAGGGCACACCTACCCAGGAAACCGTGCTGATCGAGGACGGCGTGCTGAAAGGCTATATGCAGGACCGGCTCAATGCGCGGTTGATGGGGGTGCCGGCCACCGGCAACGGGCGGCGCGAGAGCTATGCTCATCCGCCAATGCCGCGGATGACCAACACCTTCATGAAGCCGGGCGCAGACGATCCTGCCGAAATGCTGGCCCGGATGAAAAACGGAATCTTCGCCAAGCACTTCGGTGGCGGCCAGGTTG
This sequence comes from Pseudomonadota bacterium, assembly GCA_018240895.1. Taxonomy (GTDB): domain Bacteria; phylum Pseudomonadota; class Alphaproteobacteria; order Sphingomonadales; family Sphingomonadaceae; genus Novosphingobium. The sequence goes on from JAFEEX010000012.1 coordinate 40,899, forward strand.
ACATCGTGTCGGGCAAGTTCGTGTTTTCCTGCACAGAGGCGTACAAGGTCGAAAATGGCAAGCTGGGCGCACCCATCAAGGGTGCGACGCTGATTGGCGACGGACCCACGGTGCTGACCAAAGTGATCGCGATCGGCAACGATCTTGAACTTGACGAGGGCATCGGCATCTGCGGAAAAGCCAGTCAAAGCGTGCCGGTTGGCGTTGGCCAGCCCAGCTTGCTGGTCGATGGCCTGACCGTGGGCGGCACCGGTTGACCCGGACGGCTTTCACGCCCGGTTCAGGCAGGCTGGAGCATCCTGAAACCGGCGGAGGGTAAGGAGTACGAAATATGCACACTGCCACAACCAGATTGGGCGCAATCGCATTGGCGATCGCTTCCCTTGGCCTGGCAGCCACGACCGCTGATGCCCGGCCCCGCCTGACTGGCGAGGAAGAACTGGCCAAGATCATTCAGGACCGCGTTCCCGGCAAACCGACTGATTGCATCAGCCAGTTTGACGGCCGCGATATGCAGGTGATTGACAAGACCGCGCTGGTCTATCGTTCGGGCGGCACCATCTGGGTCAACCGTCCCGCCGATCCGCACAGCCTCGATTCCGATGACATCCTGGTTACCTATCCCACTGGCAGCCAGTTCTGCCGGCTGGACCGGGTTCAGACGGTTGATCGCAGCGGCCACTTCGTAACCGGCTTTGTCATGCTGGGCGATTTCGTTCCCTATCGCCGGGCCGCCGCCACCGATTGATTTGCCGCCCGCCGGTAGCAATCCGGCAGTGCTGCCTACGCCGTGGCAGCAAGAACCGCACCCGCCCGGGTCGTTCGCAGTCCGGCTTTGGCCGTCTGTCGAACGGTGATTTACCCTGTGCTGGTGGCCTGCTGTCCTGATCCCCTGCAAGCCTTTGTATTGGGGGGGTATTCATGCGTTGTGCTGCGTGGGCGGGATTGTCCACCGTTGTTCCGATCCTGTGCCTGGCGGTGCCGGCAAATGCGCAGGACCGCAGCACCAGCAACGCCGTAACCCAGGCCGAGGATGCCTTCGGCTTTTCGGTGGGACGTGAAGCGCTGGGAATTTACAACGCTGACAATGCGCGCGGCTTTTCACCGACAGCGGCGGGCAATGTGCGGATTGATGGCCTGTATTTCGATCCGGCCTTCGATCTCAACGAGTTGCTGATCGATTCGACCAGCATCAAGGTTGGCCTTTCCGCACAGGGCTATCCCTTCGCCGCGCCCAGCGGGATCGTCGATACAGCCCTGCGCAAACCGGGTGACAAGGCGGGCGCATCAGTCCTGCTGAGCGGGGACAGCTTCGGCACAAGGTCTACGGAAGTGACGGGATCTGCGCCGGTGACACAGCGCCTTGCGCTTGGGTACGGCCTGAACCTGGCGACGACCGGATTTCCCGACGGGACCAGCAACGTCAATCATTCAGAAGCATTGACGCTGCGCTGGCGTCCGGCCCCGGGAATCGAGGTGCTGCCGTTTGCGGCGCGGCTGGATGACTATGATGACGAATCCGGTCCATTCTTCATTCCTGCCGGCAATTTCCAGCCTCCCGTTCCGCCGCGTCATCATTTTCGCGGCCCGGCCTGGGCCGATTTCCGCCTGATCGCGCAGACCCAGGGCCTGCTGGCCTCTGCCGTCGTGGGCAAATCATGGCTGATCCGCGTGGGACTGTTCCGGTCGACCTTCAACCAGTTGCACGGCTTCACCAACCTGCTGCTTGATGTTCAGCCCAACGGCAGCGCCAACCGGCTGCTGATCGCTGATCCGCCGCTGGCCCAGCGCTCGCTTTCAGGAGAACTGCGGATCACGCGGGCAATCACCGATGGCCCGCGCCTTCACACCTTCCACCTCAGCCTGCGCGAGCGTGACGCGCGCCGCGAATTTGGCGGATCGCAGGAATTCGATCTGGGCCCGACCACGATCTACGCCGAAGAGGATGCGGCCCCGCCGGCCAGCTACACCTTTGGCCCCATCAGCCGCCAGCGCGTGCGGCAGGATACGTTTGGGCTGGCCTACAGCGGGCGGTGGAAGGGCCTTGGCGAACTGGGCCTGGGCCTGTCAAAGGCACGCTATCGCAAGACCACCGAATTGCCCGGCGTTCCGGCAGTGGTCGGACGCGATACCCCCTGGCTTTACAATGCCAATGCCGCGCTGATTGTCTCCCCGGCGGTCAGCATCTATGCCGGCCACGCCCGCGGGCTGGAGGAAAGCGGGGTGGCACCACCCAACGCCGCCAACCGCAATGCGCCCCTGCCCGCGATCCTGACCAGCCAGACCGATGCCGGGCTGCGCTGGGCGCTGAACCCCAAGGTCAAGCTGATTGCCGGAGTGTTCCAGCTGACCAAGCCCTATTTCGGTTTCGATACCGCGCAGACATTTCGCCAGGTCGGCCAGATTCGCAATCGCGGGATCGAATTCTCGCTGTCAGGCGCGCTGACCCCGCGGCTTGATCTTGTCGCTGGCGGCGTCGTGCTTGACGCACGGGTTGAACAGGGCGGCCAGACCTCCGCCGCGATTGGCCGGCGTCCGGTCGGCGTGGCGAACCATCTGATCAACCTCAATCTAAACTGGCGCACACCGTGGCTGAAAGGCCTGGCGCTGGATGCAAGCGTGACGGAACGCGGCAAGATGGCATCAACCACGGACAACGCCTGGTCAATCGTGGCGCGCCAGATCGTCAATCTTGGTGCGCGCTATTCGTTCAGGCTATCGGGCAAGGATGTTACCGCGCGCATCCAGGTCTATAACCTGCTGGATCAGTACGGGCTGGTTTCGTCCGGACCGGGCCTTTACCGCACCAATCAGCCGCGTTCGGTGAACGGCTATCTGGCGATCGATCTGTAGCATTGACAACGGGATCGCAAGTTTTAGGGTACTGACCCTAAACGGGGATTGCCCCGAGGGAGAGAAACCCATGGCCAGCACCGCCACGCTTGAAAGCACCGCATCGCCCATCGCCCCGATCGACGTTTCCCGCGCCGCCCTTTATGAGGGCGAGGCGTGGCAGGACGCATTCCGCACCCTGCGCGCCAAGGCACCGATTCAATACGTGCCGGAAAGCGATTTCGGACCCTATTGGTCGGTCAGCACGTACAAGCCGATCGTCTATATCGAGGCTTTGCCCAAGCTCTTCTCCTCAAGCTGGGAATACGGCGGGATCGCGATCCCCGGCAAGGTTGACGAACTGATCGACGGCGAAGTGCGGATGCCGATGTTCATCGCCATGGACCCGCCCCACCACACCGCCCAGCGCCGCACCATCGCCCCCAGCTTTGGCCCCAGCGAAGTCGCGGCGATGAAGGCAGAGGTGCAGGCCCGCACGGCCGAGGTGCTGGATTCGCTGCCGATTGGCGAGGCGTTCAACTGGGTCGACCGCGTCTCGATCGAGCTGACCACCGGGATGCTGGCCAAGCTGTTCGATTTCCCCTGGGAAGAACGCCACAAGCTGACCTGGTGGTCGGACATGGGCGGCAATGTCGAACTGATGAAAACCCCCGAAGACATGGCCAAGCGCCAGGCGGCGCTGTTTGAAATGGGCGGGGCCTTTGCCCAGTTGTGGCAGCAAAAGGCGGCCAACCCTGGCAAGGATCTGATTTCGGTCATGCTGGGCAGCGATGCGATGAGCCACATGAGCGAGCAGGAATTCATGGGCAACCTGATCCTGCTGATCGTTGGCGGCAACGATACCACCCGCAATTCGATGTCAGCCTTTGTCTGGGGGCTCAGCCAGTTTCCCGATCAGCGCGCCCTGCTGGAATCCGATCCCGGCCTGATTCCCAACGCGGTGCAGGAACTGATCCGCTGGCAGACCCCGCTGGCCCATATGCGCCGCACCGTGATGGAAGATACCGAGGTGGACGGCGTCGCCATGAAAAAGGGCGACAAGGTGTGCATGTGGTACATTTCCGCGAACCGCGACGAAAGCGTGTTCAAGGATGCCGACAAGGTGATCGTCAACCGTGACAATGCCCGCCGTCATCTGGCGTTCGGTTATGGCATCCACCGCTGCGTCGGGGCGCGGGTGGCGGAACTGCAACTGACCTGCCTGCTGGAAGAAATGGCCAAGCGGCGGCTGCGCGCCAATGTGATTGCCGAGCCGGAACGGGTGGCAACCTGCTTCGTCCATGGCTACAAGCAGGTGATGGTCGAACTGTCCCACTACTGATGAAAACGCGGGACCGCATCGTCCACACCGCGCTCACCCTGTTTAACGAACAGGGCTATGGCGCGGTGACCACCGCAATGCTGGCGGCGGCCTGCGGCATTTCAGAAGGCAATCTGTGGTATCACTTCAAAACCCGGCAGGCCTTGCTGGAGGCGATCGGAGAACAGTTCGCTGTGGCGATCGAACGGCGGCTGGCAATGCGCCCGGCGGACGATCCGGCGGGGGACTATGCCCGCCTGCTTGAAACCACCATGGTGGAATTTCGCACCTATCGTTTCCTTTACCGCGATCAGCAGGCCTATGGCGAACAGACCGATCCGGTCCGCGGCAATTCGCCGCGCTGGCACACGATGTCTTTTGACCAGATTGAGGCTTACCTGGCTGCACTGGTCGATGCCCGGCTGCTTGACTGGCCGCGCGAACGGCTGCGCGATCTGTCGATCAATGCAACCATCATCCTGCGCTTCGGGCTTGAGCACTACCGCGAGATGGGCGAGCCGATCGCCGAGGGCGCAGGCGCGGTACGCCGCACCCTGCGCCGCCATCTGACCCTGTTCGAACACCGGCTCGATCCCCCCACCGCAGCCCGCCTTCACGCCGCGATCGACGCTATCGAGGCCCCGCTGCTGGCGGCGTAGTAGCTGCCATCGTTGCAGCGCAGGAGGTAGGCGAAGAAGGTCATCGGGTTGGGATAACGTTTGCGCGTGGGCTTCGACAAGCTCAGCCTGAGCGGGTTTTGGGGGATTGCGATCTGGTGCCGTGCGGATTTGATGGTTGAGACGAAGGTCTTGGGGGCGGGGCGAAGGCCGGTCAAAGAGTCCTCAACCACTCCCCTACCCCCCGCTCAGCCTGAGCCTGTCGAAGGCCGCGCGTTACCGCAGTCCCCAACACCGGGACGCCCTCACTTCCCCGACAGCGCCTTCACCAGATCAAACAGGTAATCCCGCCCGGCATAGAGCGACTTCACTTCCATCCGCTCATTCAGTCCATGAATCCCGTTCAAATCCGGATCGGCCCACAGGCCCGGCACGCCATAGGTCGGGATTCCGACTGCGCCCATGTAAACTCCGTCGGTTGCCCCGGTCGACATGGTCGGCACCAGCGGCACGCCGGGGAAGTGCCTGGCGGCAAGCTGTTCGATCGGCCCCATGATCTTCGGGTCCAGCGGCGGGCTTTTGGCGATGGGCTTGTCCTTCAGCGTTTCCTCGATTGTGATCGCCGGGTTGCCGATCGCGGCGGCCAGCGCAACCTTGGTTTCCGCCGCCGTGCGTCCCGGGAACATCCGGCAGTTGACGTTGGCCTTTACCGTCTGGGGCAGCGCGTTGAGCGCGTGGCCGCCCTGGACCATTGTGGCAACACAGGTGGTGCGCAGCATCGAGTGGAGCGAGCGGTCCTGATTGACCACCGCCTCTGCCGCGCTGTCCGCCGGATTGGCAGCGAGCGCGACCATGGCCTTGCCCACCGCATCGGGGCGCATCGCCCCGGCCTTGGCGAAGAATACGCGGGTGGTGTCGTTGAATTCCAGCGGAAATTCGTGATCGCGCACTTTCAGCAGCGCCTCATCCATCGCGTAGATCGCGTTGTCGCGCACCGGGGCGCTGCTGTGCCCGCCGGGGTTGGTCGCGGTAAGGGTAAAGTCCTGATAGGCCTTTTCGCCGACCTGAGTGGACTGGACGAGCAAGTGTCCCTTGCCGTCAGTGCGTCCGCCGCCGCCCTCGTTGAGCGCGAAGGCGGCATCAATCTGCTGGCGGCGGTTCTTGGAAAGCCACTCCGCCCCGTTGAATGCGCCGCTGGTTTCCTCACCGCAGGTCAGGGCCAGCTTGATCGTCCGTTTGGGCTTGTACCCGCTCTTGGCGAAGCGAATCAGCGTGTCGGTCCAGATCGCGGCCTGCGCCTTGTCATCGGTGGTGCCGCGGCCATAGAAATAGCCGTTTTCCTCGATCAGGGTGAAGGGATCGCGGGTCCAGTCGCTGCGCTTCGCCTCTACCACGTCGATATGGGCGAGCAGCAGCATCGGCTTCAGCTTTTTGTCAGTGCCGGGATAGACCGCAACCAGCCCGCCATCCTTGGGATGATCGGAGGTGAAGAACACCTCTACCTGATCGTCCTTCAGCCCCGCTGCCTTCAGCCGGGTGGCCATGCGCTGGGCAGCGAGGGTGCAACTTCCGTCGCTCACTTCGGTATTGGTTTCGATCAGTTCCTTGTAAAGCCCGCGAAACTCCGCCTGATCAGGACGAAGCGGCGCAGCGGTTTGGGCGGCCGCAGCACTCGCAACCAGAGATCCCCCGATCATCAGCGTGGCAAGCGTTTTCATCGACTCTCTCCCTGTTGCCGTGCGGCGGAATTGAGCAGGATTTGCCTGTGGATGGAAGGGGGCGAAGCGCCTTTCTTTGCGGGCCCTCAATCCCTATATGCTGGTTATGTCCGAGACACCTGAGAACACCCCGAACCAGAACACCTACGGCGCTGATCAGATCAAGGTTCTGAAAGGCCTTGATGCGGTGCGCAAGCGCCCCGGTATGTATATCGGCGACACCGACGACGGATCGGGCCTGCATCACATGGTGTTTGAAGTATCGGACAATGCGATTGACGAGGCGCTGGCAGGACACTGCGACCTGGTGCTGATCGAACTCAACCCCGACGGCTCGGTTTCGGTCGAGGACAATGGCCGCGGCATCCCTACCGATATCCATGCCGAGGAAGGGGTTTCGGCGGCTGAAGTGATCATGACCCAGCTTCACGCCGGCGGCAAGTTCGAGAACACCAGCGATGACAACGCCTACAAGGTGTCCGGCGGGCTTCACGGTGTTGGCGTATCGGTGGTCAACGCCCTGTCGGAATGGCTGGAGCTGACCATCTGGCGCGAGGGCAAGCAGCACTGGATGAAATTTGCCCACGGCGATGCCGTAGCCCCGCTGAAGATCACCGGCGATGCCCCGATCGCAACCGAGGGCGGGCGCGCAGGGAGCCAAAAGAACGGCACCCGCGTCACCTTCCTGGCCAGCGACGAGACGTTCAAGAACGTCACCATCTATGATTTCGAAAAGCTGGAACACCGCTACCGCGAGCTGGCCTTCCTCAATTCGGGGGTGCGGATCATGCTGCGCGACCTGCGCGGGGAAGAGGTCAAACAGCATGACCTGTTCTATGAAGGCGGAATCGCCGCCTTCGTGCGCTATCTTGATCGCAACAAGCAGGCGCTGATTCCCGATCCGATTGCGATTTCCGCCGAAAAAGACGGGATTGGCATCGATGTGGCGCTGGAATGGAACGATTCCTATTACGAAAACGTCCTGACCTTCACCAACAACATCCCCCAGCGCGATGGCGGCACGCATCTGGCTGCGTTCCGCGCCGCGCTGACCCGTGCGCTCAACGGCTATGCCGAACGCTCGGGGATGCTGAAGAAAGAGAAGGTTTCGCTTTCGGGCGAGGATATGCGCGAGGGACTGACCGCGATCGTCTCGGTCAAGCTGCCCGACCCCAAATTCTCGTCGCAGACCAAGGACAAGCTGGTCAGCTCTGAAGTGCGCCAGCCGCTGGAAAGTCTGATGGGCGACAAGATGAGCGAATGGCTGGAGGAAAATCCTGCTCACGCCAAATCGGTGATCCAGAAGATCATCGATGCCGCCGCCGCGCGCGAAGCCGCGCGCAAGGCGCGCGAGCTGACCCGGCGCAAGGGCGCGATGGACATCGCCAGCCTGCCCGGCAAACTGGCCGATTGCCAGGAGCGGGATCCCGCCAAGTGCGAACTGTTCCTGGTGGAAGGAGATTCGGCCGGCGGCTCTGCCAAGCAGGGGCGCGACCGCGCGATCCAGGCGATCCTGCCCTTGAAGGGCAAGATCCTCAATGTAGAGCGCGCACGGTTTGACCGGATCATTTCTTCAAAGGAAGTCGGCACGCTGATTCAGGCGATGGGCACCGGCATTCGGGACGAGTTCAACCTGGGCAAGCTGCGCTATCACAAGATCGTGATCATGACCGACGCCGACGTTGACGGCGCGCATATCCGCACCCTGCTGCTGACCTTCTTCCACCGCCAGATGCCCGATATCATCAAGGCCGGGCACCTGTTCATCGCCCAGCCGCCGCTTTACAAGGTCGCCAAGGGGCGCAGCGAGGTTTACCTGAAAGACGGTGCCGCGCTGGACCGCTATCTGGTTGAGGCGGGCCTTGCGGGCCGTGTGCTTGAAACCGCCGGAGGCACGCGCGGCGGGGCCGAACTGGTGGCGCTGGTCGATCACGCGATGCGGATGCGCAGCCTGATGGGCTTTGTCCCGCGCCGCTATGATCCTGCGGTGGTGGAGGCATTGGCGTTGGCCGGCGCGCTTGATCCCGATCTTGACCGCGCGGGCCGTGATGCCGCGCTGGTCCGCACTGCTGAGTGGCTTGGTCGCGGCGACCGCGAGGCGAAATGGTCGGCCACGCAGCGCGGCGATGGCTCGCTGCTGATTGAACGGTTGTGGCGCGGGGTGACCGATGCCTATCCGATCGACGCCGCCTTCCTGACCGGGGCAGAGGCGCGCAAGCTTGCCCGCCTCGCGGGGGAACAGGCCGATGTCTATGCCGGCGGCGCACGGCTGGTTCGCGCCGGGGCCGAGGCCGAGGTGGAAGCCGAACAGGCGACTGACGAGGTAGACGGCGGCGAGGATATGCCGGTGCGCGCCGTGGCGCTCGACGGCAACATCACCCGGCCCAGCCAGTTGCTTGATACCGTGCTGGCCGGGGGGCGGCGAGGCCTGTCGATCGCGCGGTACAAGGGGCTGGGTGAAATGAACGCCGAGCAGCTATGGGAAACTACGCTCGATCCTGACAACCGCATTCTCCTTCAGGTCAAGGTTGAGGATGCCGACGTGACCGACGAGATCTTCACCCGCCTGATGGGCGACGTGGTGGAGCCGCGCCGCGACTTCATTCAGGAAAACGCGCTGAACGTCGCCAACCTGGACGTATAGGTTCCGTCCTGACCCCAAGGTCGCCCGCAGGAAAGCCCTCCCGTCCAGGAAGGGAAATTCGGCGGCCCCAACGGGACGGACCTTGGCCCCTCCCCCGCTTGAGTTCGCCGCCGCACACCACAAAACAAGAAGGGCCGGGACTGTTGCCAGTCCCGGCCCCTTAGGTGGGTGGAAAGTATTCGGTTAGAAGTCGTAGCCGACCGTGAAGGTGAATGAGCGGCCCAGGATCGGGCGGCCGTTGTTCGATCCGGCAACGCGCGGATCGCCTTCGGTCAGGCCGTGGCTGTTGGTCAGGTTGTCGGCACTGACGCGGGCGAACAGGCCCTGGTTCAGCTTGGCTTCAATCCCGGCGTCCAGCTTGGTGTAACCGGGCAGCTTGACCGTGTTGGCCAGATCGCTCCAGCGCGATCCGACGAACGACGCCGCGCCATAGACCGTAACCTTGGCCCCGCCCAGATCGGTTTCATAGCTGGGCGACAGGCGCAGCTGGAAATCGGGCTGGCGGTGGACGTGGTGGCCAACCAGTGCGGCGACAGTGGCGTCGGTGACCTTGGCGTTCTGCAGGGTCATCAGCGCTCCCAGCTTGAAGCCCCCAGCGTGAACATCGGCGTCAACTTCCACACCATAGGCGCGGGTTTTGAAGGCCCCGTTGCTGGTGCCGCCAACGGTCGAATCGAAGCTATCGTTCTTGTTGTAGAACCCGGTGACATAGGCCGAGAACATATCGCCGCGATACTTCAGGCCGCCTTCAAGCTGCTTCACGCCATAGACATTGGCCACCCCGCCGCCATCGCGCAGATCATCGAAGTTGAAAAACCGATAACCCTTGGAATAGCGCAGGAACAGGCCCAGATCGTGGCTGACGTCATAATTGACGGCGGCGGTGTAGGAGAATTTGTTCGCCTTGCGATTGATGTCCATGTCAGTCGTGCCATCGGGATAGCCCGGCCCGCTATCCAGCAGATACTTGATGTCGAGCCATTGCTGGCGGACACCCAGATCGACCCGCAGGGCATCGCTGAAACGGATTGAATCGGCCAGATAAATCGCATCTGCCTTGGCATGGCCAGAAGCGCGGATGCCATAATGCCAGCAGCCCGATCCCGAACCGGCAGCCTGCAAGTTGGCGCAGGTGATGCCATTTTGCAGCCAGTCGCCATTGGCGACGTTCTGCACCGGGCGGAAATTACCCAGGGTCCAGAAATCGTTGGAAGTCCAGCTGGCGTGGTAATAGCCGGCGGTGAATTCGTTGATGCCGGCCTTGTAGCCAAGCGAAAGGTCGTTGGTCAGCGAGTGAATGCCCTTTTCAACCACCCAGTGGCCATAGTTCTGGACATAGGCGGTGTTGGCAAGCGCCGTGCCGCCGGCAGTCGATACCGATGTCAGGCCGGTCGCGGCTTTCAGCGCCGCCACGGTAACCGGGCCGCCATCGGGCACGAAGCCCAGCGTATCGGCATTGCCATTGGTGTAGGACAGGTTGTCGCGGATCGACACGCCGCCGCCAAGATCATATTTGAAGTTCAGCCCCGAAACACTGCCCTTCCACCCGCGGCCACGGGCGAAATCATAGCTTTGCTTGGTGCCAAGCGCGTCGATCTGCAACGTTTCATACCGCGTGGCATTGCCAAGCTGAGAGAAGGTGCCCAGATTGTTGCCGGTGCCCAGCGCCATCGGCAGATACCACTGGCCATGATCGTCGGTCCAGCGGGTCCACAGGTTCACTTCGCCGTCGGGCAACCGCTTGGTCAGCTGCGCGGTGATCTGGCTGCCCTTTTCCGACTTGAACTGGGCATCGCGAATACCGTGCGACTGCGCGACATAGCCGCCAACCATATAATAGAAATCGCCGCCCAGCGGACCGGACACCACCGCGTCAGCCCGCAGCTGGCCGTAATCGGTGCCGCTCAGCTTGATCCGGCCCTTGGTTTCATTGCCGCCCTTCTTGAGGTTGAAGTTCATCGTCACGCCGACTTCGCCGTTGGAGAACACCGCGTTGGGGCCGCCGTGTGCCGCTTCTGTCGACGCGATCGTCTCGTCTGTCCGGAAGATCGAGCTTTGCTCCATGAACGACAGCGATTCGGTGCCATAGATTGGCGAGCCGTTGACCTGGAAGGTCACCCAGGGGGCGTCGCCGCCGCCGGGCAGGCCGCGCACGTCGATGTTTGCCCCGGCCACCCCGCCCGAGCTTTCCGCCCAGACGCCGGGAACCAGCGTGAACACTTCAGCGGTGCTTTTCGGTGCGGCCTGATCAAGCGCATCCGCGCTGATCGAGGTGATCGCGTAAGACGCATCCTGCTTGCGCATACCCGAACCGCCGGGCGTACCGATCACGACAATCTGTTCGCCGGGATTGTCGTCAGCCGCTGGCGTTTCTGCGGCGGGTGCGTTCTGCGCCAGTGCCGGAGCCGCCTGGATTGCCAGTGCCAGCGCACCGATCGAAGCGCCTGAACGAACGAGCTTGGTGAACCTCGAAAGCGAAGTCATTGTCCTCTCCCTGATACATGGCGCTTTGCCTTCAATGCGCCGTCACCCTCTCAATATCAGTCTATGAAATGCATTTCAAGATATTGTTGCGTCATTCCCGAACCGGGATTTTGCGGCGGATTTTCTGGCATCGCCACCACGGGCTGGTTAAGGTAGGATCGCGACCCGGGAGATATTCCACAATGAACGACGTCAGCGATACAGCCGGCAAGCGTGGCCGATCACGCTCCATGGGTGTGTCGATGGCCGATATCGCCCGGCTGGCCAATGTTTCCAAGCCCACGGTATCGCGCGTTCTGGCCGGCAGCCCGCTGGTTACCGAGGCGACCCGCGACCTGGTGCTGAAGATCGCGCGCGAACAGGGCTATGCCGTCAACCGCAACGCGCAGAAGCTGCGCCAGACCCGCACCAATACGGTATCCGTGGTGCTTGATTTTGGATCCTATCGCGGCGGGCGGATTGCCGATCCGTTCATTTTCGAGCTGCTTGCCGGCCTGGCCGAGGCGCTGTCGGTCCGCAATCTTGACCTGCTGCTGTCATCCCAGGTTGCGCAGGATGCCCGCGAATATCAGGATCAGGTCAATTCGCGGATGGTCGATGGCTTTGTCTTTCTGGGCCAGGGTGAGCGCGATCCGATGCTGCGGCGGCTGGCCAGGGCCGGGGTTCCTTTTGTGGTCTGGGGCGCGGTTGACCCGGCGGAACCCTATTGCGCGGTGGGCAGCGACAATTTCCTGGGCGGGCGGCTGGCCGGAAACTATTTCATCAAATGCGGGCGTAAGCGCTGGCTTTATATCGGCAATGATACCCACGCCGAAATCCGGATGCGCCATGACGGTTTGAGCGCGGCGGCGAAGGCCGGCGGCCAGGGCGTGACAATCGACACGCTGGCCTGTGATGATATGTCCTACATCGCCACGTATCGCGCGGCCAAGGACTATATCGCCCAGCACAAGGCCCCGGACGCGGTCTTTGCCTTTTCCGATACTGCGGCAATGGCGGCGATCGCCGCCTTTCGCGAGGCGGGCCTGGCCAGCCCCCGCGATTTTGCGCTGGTGGGTTACAACAACATTCCGCCCGCCGGCCATTTCACCCCGGCGATTACCACCGTGGAGCAGGAAACCCATCTGGCCGGGGCGATCCTGGTTGAAAAACTGATGCAGCTTGTGGAAGGTGGCCGGTCCAATTCGACCATCCTGCCGACCCGCCTGATCGTGCGCGAAACCTGACTTCAACCGGCTTTGGTCAGTCCCGCGCCAGCCGGCTGAGCCACAGTGTCGCCGCGCTGAGCACGGCAATCGGCACCAGCAGGCTGTAAAGCACCTGCGCGCTTGGCTGGGCCGAGAACAGCACCGCGACCATCCGTGATCCGGTGGTTCCGCCCAGCGCCGAAAACACCACGATCAGCCCGATCAGCCCGGCCTGCCGGGTCTTGGGAACGGCGGAAAGCACCACCGAATTGAGCGTGGGATAGATCGGCGCCATGAAGAAGCCGATGGCCGGCAGCAGATAGGCGACGAAGGGCACTTGCGACCAGCTTGTAACAACTGCCGGGCCAGACTGCGCCGCCAGGCTTGGCACCACCAGCAAAATCGCCGCCATCCCGGCAAAGCAGCCCAGCAGCAGCCTGAGCCAGCCGATCCGCGCCACCACCATTCCGGCCGCGAACCGCCCTGCGGCAATGGCCAGGGCAAAGGCCGACGCAGCCTGAACCGCGATCTGCCCGTCAAGCCCCAGCACCTTGTGATTGATCGTCGGCAACCAGGTTCCAAGCCCCTGTTCGATAAACACATACAGGAACACCCCGGCGATAAAGACCTGGGTGACGCGCATCGCCAGCAGGCCGATCATTTCGCGAAAGGCAGCCGCGGGTGCCTGATCGCCCGCGCTGTCTTTCAACGCGCTTTCGTCAATCCTGACCAGGGCAATCGCCACTGCAGCAATGGCGCACAGTGCCGCCAGCAGCCAATAGACGCCCAGCCAGCTTGGCGACGCCGGATCGGCCGGGTTGATGAACCAGGCGAATATCCAGGCGCTGGCCACCACCGCCGCCATGAAGGCCGCCTCGACCATCCCCAGCAAGCGGGCGTGGCCCGATGCGCTGGAGGTGAACAGGCCAATCACCGAATAGACCGAGACCTTCATCAGCGCGAAGCCGAAGCCGGTGGCGAAGAACATCGCCCGGGTTGCCCAGAACGAATCGGCCAGCGGCACCAGTACGCAGCCCGCCCCGGCGATCAGCAGCGCGGCAATCATCGCCCGCTTCAGCCCAAAGCGCGGCAATTGCGCCGCCAGCAGGAACGAAACCACCGCGATGGTCAGATCCTTGAACGCCTCAAGCGTGGAGGCGGTTACATTGTCGACATGAAAATAACCGATCGATTGCAGGATCACCGTGCCCACGCTGTTGAGCAGGATCGCAAAAATCGCATAGCCAAGGCCCAGCGCGAACTTGGCCGCCAAGCTGGCCTCGCTTGTCCCGATCACCACCTGATCGCCCGCCACGCTTCCGCCCACCGCCATTGCCTGCCTCTCCCCCATTCATTCAGTCAGGTCCGAATGCCCTTGCGCTTGGCCTAACAGATCATTTATGAAATGCATATCATAAACTCGTCTCACGCTGCCCCGGACCGGACCGGCGCGCAGCAGTGGCTGATATCGAAGGGGAGAGAACCGGCATGAACGAGTGGTGGCGTGGCGGCGTGATCTATCAGGTCTATCCGCGCAGCTTCAGCGATTCCAACGATGATGGCGTGGGCGATCTTCCGGGAATCATCCAGCGGCTGGACTATCTGGCTGACCTTGGCGTCGATGGCATCTGGGTATCACCCTTCTTCAAATCGCCGATGCGCGATTTCGGCTATGACATTTCAGACTACTGCGCGGTCGATCCCACGTTTGGCACCATGGCGGATTTTGACGCCTTGCTGGCCAAGGCGCACGCGCTGGGCATCAAACTGGTGATCGACCAGGTCTATTCGCACACGTCGGACCAGCATCCGTGGTTCAAGGAAAGCCGGTCATCGCGCGACAATCCCAAGGCTGACTGGTATATCTGGGCCGATGCCCGGCCCGATGGCGGCCCGCCCAACAACTGGATATCGCTGTTCGGCGGACAAGCCTGGTCATGGGATTCGCGGCGCAAGCAATACTATATGCACAACTTCCTGTCCGAACAGCCGGACCTAAATTTTCACAACCCGGAAGTGCGCGCGGCGATCATCGATGTTGCCAGGTTCTGGCTGGAACGCGGGATCGACGGGTTCCGGCTCGACGTTGCCAACTTCTACTTCCACGATGCCCTGCTGCGTTCCAACCCGCCCAAGTCCGACAACGGCGGGTTCGACCGGCCCTATTGGCACCAACGCCACCTCTATGATCGCTCCCAGCCGGAAAACCTTGCTTTCATGGCCGAGTTGCGCCGCGAGGTTGACCGTCACGGCGATCTGATGACCGTGGCCGAGATCGGCAGCGATTCCTATATCGCGCGGTCAATCGAATATACCGAGCCGGGCCGGCTTCACACCGCCTACAACTTCATGCTGCTGGAAAACGGCCCGCTGACCGCCGGGCTGATCCGCGGCGCGCTGGAAAGCTGGACCAGCGATACCGCCTGGCCAAGCTGGTCCTTTTCCAACCACGATGTTGAACGCGCCCGCACCCGCTGGGGCGGGGCGCAGGCCGGCGATGCTTTCTCGCAAATGCTGATGGGCCTGCTGCTGTGTCTGCGCGGCACGATCTTCATCTATCAGGGCGATGAACTGGGGCTGCCCCAGGCGGATGTGCCGTTTGACCGGCTGCGCGATCCCGAAGGCATCCGGTTCTGGCCGGACAGTCTGGGCCGCGACGGCTGCCGCACGCCGATCCCGTGGCATGGCGACCAGCCCAACGCGGGGTTTTCGGTAACCGAGCCGTGGCTGCCGGTCGATCCGCGCCATCATGCCCTGGCGGTCGACCGTCAGGAAGCCGACCCCGCATCGACCCTGTCCCATTCGCGCCGGTTCACTGCATTCCGCAAGGTTCACCCGGCGCTGCGGCTGGGGTCAATCCGCTTCATCGACTCGCCCGAGCCGGTGCTGGCGTTTGAACGCCGGGACGAGGCAAGCGGAGAAACCCTGCTGTGCCTGTTCAACCTGGGCGGCGAGGAAGCGCAGTGCGCCCTGCCCGCCGGCACCTGGCACGATTGCGACTATGGCCTGCCTGGGCGGATTGAGGGTGATCGTGCGATCCTTCCGCCGTGGGGAGGGCTGGTCCTGCGGGCATGACCCGGCCGACGCTGATCGGGCTGGCCGCCCTTGCCGTGATCGCTGCATCCGCGCCGGCCAGGGCTGAGCCGGACCAAGCGCCGTTTGCCTACCAGCTTGAGGAAGGGCGGATCCTCAACGCCTTCTTTCGCGACGGACCGGTCGCGGCGCACCTGTTGCTGCGATCAGGCCGCGATCCCCGGATCATCGTTGCCTTTCCGGCTGGAAACAGCGGCACCGGGCTATGGTTTGAACCGCTGGCCGCCGATGCCCGGTGGCGGATCGATGCCGCCCCGGCTGCACTGACCGGGCAGGACCGGCAAGGGCGCGCGCTGCACGGCATTACGGTCTCCATCTCGATCGACGCCCCGCAATTGACGATCAAAGGCGCGGCGCTGTCCAGCGTGCGGGTTCTGCGCGATTATGAATTGAGCGGCCAGCAGCCCGCCGAAGTGACTGCAACGCCCATCATCACGCCCCGATCAGTCACCTGGCAGCGCGACCGGCTGGACGGCGCACCCGGCTATCGCCTGACGCTTGATCTGCTGTCGGGGCGGATAGAAGGGAACCACCTGATTGCCGGAGCCGATGGCCGCATTGCCGTGAAGCTGACTGCGCAAACGGGCGAACAGCCGCTGACCCCGCTTGGCGGTTCGCAACTGCTGAACGAGCGTGCTGCGGCGGATGGCGAGGCCCGCCGCACTCTGGAATTCTTGTCCTACCGCGAAAAGTTCCTCGCCGGATCGTGGCGGTTCAACACCTATTTCGGGCGCGACACCTTGATGACCGTGCGCCTGCTGATGCCCGCGCTGCGGCCGCAAGCGGTTGAGGCGGGGATCGGCGCGGTGCTGGCGCGCCTTTCACCCGAAGGCGAAGTCGCGCATGAGGAAGACATCGGCGAATATGCGGTGATCGATCATCTGCGCCATGATGGAACCCGCAGTGCCCAACCCGTCTATGACTACAAGATGATTGACGGCACCCCGATGCTGGCCGCGATTGCCGGACGCTGGCTGCTGGATGATCCGCGCGCCCGCCTCCGCGCCGCTGCCTTCCTGGCGCAAGACACCACTGCGGGGCGCAGCAACGGCGCGGCATTGGCGGCCAATCTGCAGCGGGTGGTGATGCTGGGCGCGCGTTTCTCTGCTAATCCGCGCCCGGCCAACCTTGTTGCGCTGAGGCCCGGCATAAATGTTGGCAACTGGCGCGACAGCGAGGACGGGCTGGGCGGCGGACGCTATCCCTATGACGTCAACGCGGTGCTGATGCCTGCGGCGCTGCTGACTGCCGCCCGGCTTGAAGCATCCGGACTGCTCGACCCGTGGCTGGACAAGGCCGCTCACGCCCGGCTGCGCGGCGCGGCGGCGATGGCGCGTGTCTGGGAGGCAAAGGCACCGGGGCTGTTCCACTGTGCCGTGAGCCACACCGATGCAGCCATGGCCGTGGCCCGCGCGGCCGGAAACGCCGGCATCGATCCCGCCCCGGCGCTGGCCGCGATCGGCGGCAAACCGCTGCGCTTTCCGGCATTGGCGCTTGATGCGTCAGGCCGCCCGGTCCCCGTCGCCAATTCAGACATCGGTTTTGCCCTGCTGTTTGCCAGCCCCGCAGCCTCGCAGCTTGAGGACATGGCCGCCCTGATCGCGCGGCCCTTCCCTGCCGGTCTGATGACCGCAGCGGGAATGCTGACCGCCAACCCCGCCTTTGCTCCAGCCGACCTGCAGTCCCGCTTCTCCCCCGCTGCCTATCACGGGATGGTGGTGTGGTCCTGGCAGCAGGCGCTGGCGCTGGCCGGGCTGGACCGCCAACTCGCGCGCGGAGACTTGCCGGCGCGAACCCGCGCCGCGCTGACCGCCGCGCGCCGCGCACTGGCTGGGGCAATCGCCGCCAACCGGCAGTGGCGCAATTCCGAATTGTGGTCCTGGCAGGCCGAGGGCGGAACGATCACACCCAAGGCGTTCGGCGCATCCTCTGCCGATGCTGACGAATCGAACGCCGCCCAGCTGTGGAGTTCGGCGCTGCTTGGCATCGCTCGGGATGCGCCTGCAAAACCCGAACGGTAGGTGCCTTCGCCCGCCTTTCGAATCGCCCCCGGTCGGATCACGCAGAGGGGCCGCAACTGCGCACTGGCGTGTGTTCAGCGCCGCGCGGCGAAAAACGCCTTCAGCAAAGCGCCTGCTTCATCCTCGCCCATGCCGGAATAGACCTCTGGCGCGTGAAGGCATTGTTCGTGTTCGAACACCCGCGCGCCGTGATCGACCGCGCCGCCCTTGGGATCAGCTGCAGCATAGTAGAGCCGGGCGATGCGGGCGTGGCTGATCGCGCCGGCGCACATCGCGCAAGGTTCCAGCGTCACCCACAACTCGCACCCGTCCAGGCGTTCGTTGCCAAGCGCCCGGGCAGCGGCACGGATCGCCAGCACTTCGGCGTGAGCGGTGGGATCGGCAAGCCCGCGCGGAGCGTTGTGAGCAGCCGCGATTATCGCGCCGTCCCTGACCACCACCGCGCCAATCGGCACTTCCCCCGCTGATTCCCCCGCGCGCGCCTGAGCCAGCGCCTGCTTCATCGGTTCGGGCAAGGGCCAGCGGCTCATTTCTGCCGAATTGGCCGCAATACCTTGACCCCGCAAGGGTGAATCGGTATGGGCGCGCCTTCTCCCTTTATGGGCAGCCAAGAATCAAGCGAGTTTAGCCATGTCCCGTATCTGCGAACTGACCGGCAAAGGCCGCCAGGTTGGTAACAATGTCAGCCACGCCAACAACAAGACCAAGCGTGTTTTCCTGCCCAACCTGCAGAACGTCACGCTGATCTCTGACGGGCTGGACCGCAGCTTCAAGTTCCGCGTCTCGACCCAGGGCCTGCGCTCGGTGGAGCACGTCGGCGGACTGGACAACTGGCTGCTCAAGACCTCTGACGAAAAGCTTTCGGCCAGCGCGGTCAAGGTCAAGCGCGAGCTGAAGAAGAAGCAGGCCGCCTGAGCGCGAAAGGTACGCCGGTAGGCTGGGTTCAAAGCCCGGGCGCGCGCACCACATCGGTTGCCAGCATCGCGGAAAGCGCTTGTTGCTCGTAAGCCGACAGATCGCAATGCCAAACATCGAAGATCAAAACCACGCGTAGCGAGGCGCTGGGGTTGACTGCCTCGTGCTCTATGGTGTCGTCAAAAATCAGGGCTTTGCCTTCTTCCCAAACCCGGGTTTCGCCCCCAACCCTGAACCAGCACCCCTCCGGAACAATCAGCGGCAAGTGACACACCAGCCGGGTGTTATTCACGCCGACGTGCGGCGGTATCATGGTGTTTGGTGCCAACAGCGAGAACATCGCGTTGGGTGAGCAGTTAGGCACCTGAGGCTGCGGAAGTGTTTCCAGCAGTGCCATGGTCTTTGGGCAGTGCCTGGCGTTTTCCTCGATCCGCTTGCCATTCTGCATCAGGTGCAACGCGGTCCAGTCGCGGTTGTGATTGAGTTCGGTCCATTGGCGCAGAGGGCTGCCTTCAGGATATTGAATGTAGGGGACGCCGCGCTCAGCGACGATGGTCGCTCTGAATTCGTCACGGATAGCCGCAGTGGCGCTTTCCAGTTGTGAGAGCCACGGGAACAAGGCCTCATCGAAAAATTCGAATTCGGCCAGCCCCGGGTATTGATAGTCAGAAGGTTCCGAATGCCAGTGGCGGGTGCGCCGGACCGCGTTGGACCGAAAACGCGCCAGCCTGAAAGCCAGGAAACTGTCGGCAGGAAGGCCAATGCTATCCATCGCCCGTTCCATCGCCAATTCCCGCGCCGAAACCGATGCTTCATGCCGCTGCCGCGCGTGCGCAACGATTGAGAAAAGCTCTGGTGGAAGCGGTTCCTGCGGCAACTGCGCCAATGCCCAGCCGAACACCTCCCCCGCCATCGGATCACCAAGCTGATCCAGCAGCGATCCCTTGAGCATCAATGCCATAAAGCTGAGTGGATCGATCGCAAGCGCGCGTTCCACAGCCCCAAGGGCAGCCTGCGGCTCACCCAGCGCGCGGCAGACTGCCGCCAGTTTAAGGTAAGGTTCTCCATCATCCGAACCTGCGGCCACGGCTTGTTCAAGCTGAGCCCGCGCCAGTGTCAGGTCACCTCGCGCCGCAGCCTCGTCGGCGGCACGAATCAACGCGTCCCTAGACATTCCCCATCCCCCGATTCCAAGCGGTTCATGAAGTGCGGCGCAAGATACGCCCTGATCCAGACCCGCTGCCGCTTCCGTTCAATCGACGGATATTGCGGCAATGCATATTATCCCGACATCCGGGCAAAGAAAAGGGCGACGGATCAGATGATCCGCCGCCCTTTTTCAGACAGGAGTATCGATCAGAAGTTCATCGAAACGCCGACGAACACCCGGCGCCCCATCGCATCGTAAACTTGCGGATAGGTGTTGCCGTTGCCCGAAGGAGCCGCAGCGTTGCCGACGACAGGCGGTGCCTTGTCGAACAGGTTGTTGATGCCAAGACGCCACTTGAACGCATCGGTCAGGCGGAACGAGGCGGTCAGATCGACATAGCTCTGCGACGAGATCTTCTGCGCGGTGCTCGACACACCCGAGAAGTAACGCCAGCTAGGCGTGATCGACACCGCACCCGACGGAGTGGAGTACGTCGCGCGCAGGATATGCCGCCACTTCGGCGTCGGAGTACCGCACGAGCCGACCGCATTCGTGCTGTAAAGACCAGCGCAATCGATCGGCGAACTACCTACCGGAGTATACCCGTTGGTATCCGAATAGGTTCCGGTCATGTTGATATCGACCTTGCCGAACCCGAAAGTGTGGAGCAGCCGTGCCCCGAAATCGAAGCCGCGCGTAAACAGCGTGCCCGAGTTGAGGTTGGTATCAACAATGTAACCGTTGGTGGTCCGCCACAGTGAACCGAAGCTGTCACGGTGGATCTGGCTGCAGAACACGTTGTTTTCCAAACACTGGGTGATGATGTTGTCCGCACCGATCACACCAACCAGGTTGGTCACCTTGATGTTGAAGTAGTCAACGGTAAGCGACAGCCCCGGGACCATCGACGGAGTAAGCACCACACCGGCCGAAAACGTCTTGCCCACTTCTGGAGCCAGAGTCGGATTCCCGCCGACCAACCCATTATACTGGGCCGCCGAGTTTTCGACAATGTTGCCGAACTGGGCAGCAGTTACACCGGTGCGTGCGCACTGCGCGGCCGAGTAGCCGTTGACCAAACCGCCCACGGCCAAGCCTGCGCAGGGATCGATAGAACCATCGAGCTGAACGCTTTGTGGCGAGAACAGTTCACCAATGTTGGCCGCGCGAACGGTCTTGTTGTAGCTGACCCGGAACATAACGTCACGGATCGGCTTCCACAGCCCGGCGATCTTCCAGGAATTCGCATTGGAGCTCGCCGCAACGTTGCTGAATTTCGAGTGCCGGAACGATCCATCGAGACGAAGCAGTTCAAAGAACGGCTTGTCAGTGATGAGCGGCAACTGAAGTTCACCAAACCATTCGCTGGTAGTGGTGCGACCGGCAAGCGGAGTGGTTGCACCGCCTTGGCCTGCAAGGTCGCCAGTGGCGTATTCCATATCGGGGACGATTGAACCGCTATCGATCCGATATTCAAAACCGCCATTGACCTTCACGCCGTCGGACGCCAGCGGAGACTGGAAGCCGTACTTGCCAAGGTCACCGGTGATGTTGGCGTTGAAGACCACCTGCTCTTGTTTGGCATGAAGGATGCCGGGTACAGCGAGATAGCCGGTTGCGGCCGAGGTTACACCGCCAGCGGCAAAGACATTCCAAGGCACGCAGTTCGTATCAGTGCCATCCAGCACCGAAGCGCAAACCGGTTGTCCAGTAGTGCTGGTGGTTACGTCCAGAGCGCGCTTGAGACGCGTGACCGAAAAATCGTTGAGATAGGTCGAAACGAAATCAACCTTCCCGTACTGATAATAGGCGTCATACGACCAGGCCGAGCTAAGCTCGCCCTTGAAGCCGCCAACAATCCGGTAATCGGTGTGATCAAGATCGTTCTGACGCGGGCCGCCTTCGACATTGCGGCGCAGAATCTGAACATTCGCAACATTTACGACAGTGCCATTCGGACGGGTAACCGTGCCACCGATGTTGGCCGGAGCGCAGATGATCGACAACTGTTGCGCCGAAAGGAAGGGATTGTCACAAGGAACGGTCAGCGTGTTTCCGAAGTCACCCGACGGCGCGATCTGCGCCACCGACGAATCGTTCAGGAACATGAAGCTCATGTACGGCTTGATTGCCGGAGTGATTTCGTAATCGGCAAAAAAACCGGCTGTAATGCGCTTGTCGGGACGCTGATAATAGTTCAGCGGACCATAGTTGTAGGCATAGGCGCTCTTCCAGGGGACGAACGTGTTGCCCGAAACGGTGTAGCTGGCACCGCTGTCGAGGAAGAACCGGCCGGTCGCTGAGGTCGACGATCCGCCGCAGGTGTAAGCTCCGGCAGTGCCTGCAAGCGTACAAGCCGAATAGTCACGCTCTGACTGCAGCACAGCTTCTTGCTGGGCGTAGGTAACATAGGCGGTCACGTGGCCCCGGTTGTCTCCAAAGGCGGCACCAAACGTTGCCGAAGCCTGGAAGTTTTGCCCACCAACGGTGTTGCCCGACGGGTAGGCAAAGTTCTTCGCCTGCAGCGCGCCAATGATGTCAGAGCGGTTGTTGTTGTTGTTGTGCTGATAGACGCCGTACTGCACGTCGGTCTTGAACCCGGTATAGTCGTTGTCCATCACGAAGTTGACAACGCCCGCAACCGCATCCGAGCCATAGACCGATCCGGCGCCGCCGGTCAGAATGTCCACGCGCTTGATCAGCTCAGTCGGGATGAAGTTGAGGTCGGCGGCCGAATTGCCCGGTTGCCCAGGCATCAGCCGCTTGCCGTCGATCAGCACCAACGTACGCGATGTGCCAAGGCCGCGCAGGTTGACGGTTGCCGTACCATCGGCACCGTTCGAAAGGTTGCTGCCCTGTGCAGCGAAAACCTGAGGCATCGAGTTCAGAAGGTCTTCAACGCGGGTAACACCCGAAATCTTGACGTCCTGCGCGCCCACCACGCTGACCGGCGCAACGCTGTTCAGGTTGGGCTGGGGGATGCGCGAGCCGGTAATGATGATTTCGGGCTGAGCCGCATCAGCAGCTGCTGCTGCCGTATCCTGCGCGAGGGACGGGGACGCCACAACCGCGCCGGCAAGCACGGTGGTCGCCATCAGACTGCGGCGAATTGTTAGATTGAGCATTTGACCTGTTCCTCATTCACACCGGCCCTGCGGCCGTATGCTTTGGTGTGAGACATAGCTATCAGACCTCGCTTAACGAGGACCAGATGGCGGCGGTGTATGGACAAGGGCGGATCGAAAGCAACACGTCCGCGACATATTCAAGCAGTTTAGCAAGGACTGTGGCATTTCGAGCACAGATTTGCGAAATGGCAACATCGGCGATATCGCCGTCCACATCACACCTGAAGGGATCAGCCGATGCCGAAAATCAGATACCTGCCAGTAGCGTTGGGGGTTGCCGTTTGCTCTGCAGCAGTTTTGGCAAAGAACTCTGCACCAACCCCCGCCCCCGCCAAGCCATTGGTACAGCTTGAGAACTGCCGCGTGGTCTCCGATCCGGCAGTACGGTTGAGTTGCTATGATGCTGCGGTCGAAGCCCTGACTGCGGCCACGGCAAAGGGTGATACGGTAGTGATTGACCGCGCGCAGGTCCACGAAGCGCGCCGCGGGCTGTTCGGATTTTCGTTGCCCCAGCTTGGCTTCCTGTCTTCGCGCTCTAACAACCCTGATGACAACAAGGACGATCGTTCGCTGGAGACGAAAATCGTGTCGGCCCGCCCCTTTGGCTATGGGCTGTGGCGTATCCAGATCGAAGGCGGCGCAATGTGGGAAACGACAGCAGTTGACCCCGGATTCACTGACCCCACACCAGGTTCGGACGCCCTTATCGAACGCGGCGCGTTCGGTTCCTATTTCCTCAAGGTTGGGCGCGGCCAAAGGGTCAAGGCGAAGCGCGTACAGTGAGTTGCGATCATGATGGCGTTAGTGCGGGCTCATCGCCCCGGTGAAAAGCAGCGGATCCAGCCGCGAATCGCGCCATTTGATTGACCAGTGAAGGTGCGGGCCGGTGGCGCGGCCGGTCATGCCGATGTTGCCGAGGTATTGGCCCTGGTGGACCACGTCGCCGACCTTTACCGCCAGTTTGGAGCAGTGCAGGAAGGCGCTGTTGAGGCCCATGCCGTGATCGATCATCAGCAGCCGTCCTTCAAGGCTGAAGGGGCTTTCCGCGGCAAGGATCACCACCCCGTCGGCGGGCGCAACGAAGGGGGTGCCGCTGGCGCCGGTGGCGATATCAAGGCCCGAGTGATAGCTGCCCGGCGTGCCGTTGTAGATCCGCTGCGATCCGAACCGGCCCGACAGCCGGCCATAGACCGGCCAGATGAATTTCTGCCGCCATCCCGTGCTGTCATGATCGACCGCGCGCGCGGCGTTGATCTGGGCCAGTTCACCCGCGCGGCGGCGGGCGAAATCCTCGCTGGGCGGGGCGCCGGGGCGCGGGCCGATCGGGATATGTTCAAGCTGCCAGGCGCGCGGCGAAATCGCCAGCGCGCGATTGGCGGTGCGCCCGTCGGCAAAGCGGGCGCTGAGCTGCGCGGTGGCGGCGGCATCCCGGTCGAAAGCGATCAGGAAACGGCCATCGGCAGCCAGGGGAAGTCGCTTGCCATTGAAGGAAAGCTGGACCGCGCCCCTGGGTGCCTGGCCGCGCGCCCAGCCGCCCTGGGTCAACTCGCCAGACAGCGCGAAATCGGGCGTAGCGCCCTGCCCCAGCGCCTCTGCCGCGCGGGCGTTCAGGCCGGACACATGGCCGATGCCGAGCAGCACCAGCGCCGCCCCGATCAGGAGAGCCGTCTTGCGGATGATCACTGATCCAGCAGCCGCCGGGTCGCCAGTTCGGGGCTGGCATAGGCTTCCTGACGCTCAACGCTCCAATAGCGAAGCGCCTCAAGCGGCACGGCCTCTCCGCTGACAGCGCAGATCACATGAGTACCGGGTTTGAGCACGCGAAAGCCGTTGGGCTGGTAATGCAGCGAAGCGGCACGATCATTGGCAGACATCAACATGGAAGTGCTTTTAGCCCAAGCAACCTTTCAGAGCAATTTACCCTGCTGGGGCGGGGCGGGGCGGGGTGCGGGCTTTGGCTTGGCAGGGGCACGGGCCGGCGCATCGGCCGCAGGCGCACCGCCGAGAGGCATGGCCGCCAGCGCGCCATCGCGAAAATGGAGCGACAGCCTGTCCTGCGCCGCGGCATCGGCGCGGTTGACCAGGGTGCGGCCATCCGGCCCGGTAACGCGAACATAGCCGCGTTGCAGCACCCGGTCCGGATCAAGCGAGCGGAGGAACCGCCCGGTCGCCTCCAACCGGTCACGCGCGCGGTCAAGCCGGGCGGTGAGCAGCGGAAGCGAAAGCCGCAAGGAAGCAGCCTGCAAATCGCCGCACGCCAATTGGGTCCGGTCAGTCAGCCCGCGCCGCAACCGGTCGGACAGGTCATCAAGCTTCTGGGCTTGCGGGCTGAGCAGGGTTTCAAGCCGGGGCAGCCGATCAGCCCGGGCCGCCAGCCGTTCCCGCCCCAATTGCAGCGGGCGCAGCACGGCGCGGCGTTCACGCAGCGCCAGCTCGGCAAGCTGGGTGACCAGATCAGCGCGGACCGGCACCGCCATTTCCGCCGCCGCCGTGGGGGTTGGCGCCCGGCGATCGGCAGCGAAATCGGCCAGGGTCGTGTCGGTTTCATGGCCGACGGCGGAGATCACCGGCACTTGCGATTCGGCGATTGCCCGGACCACGGCCTCTTCATTGAAGGCCCACAGATCCTCGATCGAGCCGCCCCCGCGCGCCACGATCACCAGATCGGGCCGGGGAATCGGCCCCAGATGCGGCAGCGCGGAAAACCCACGAATGGCCGCGGCCACCTGTTCCGCCGCGCCCTGGCCCTGCACCAGTACCGGCCAGACCAGCACCCTGCTGGGGAAACGATCGGCCAGACGGTGAAGAATATCGCGGATCACCGCCCCGGTGGGCGATGTGACCACGCCGATCACATCGGGCAGATAGGGCAGCGCCCGCTTGCGCGCCGGGGCGAACAGCCCTTCTGCCTCCAGCCGGGCCTTGGTTTTGGCCAACAGGGCCAGCAGCGCGCCTTCGCCCGCCACCTCCATCCGCTCGATCACCATCTGGTAATTCGACCGGCCGGGATAGGTGGTCAGCTTGCCCGTGGCGATCACCTCCAGCCCGTCTTCCGGCTGAAAGGCCAGCCGCTGCGCCGTGCCGCGCCACATTATCCCGTCAAGCCGGGCATTCTCATCCTTCAGCGCCAGATAGACGTGGCCCGATGCGGCGCGTTTTACCCCCGAAAGCTCGCCGCGTACCCGGACATAGCCAAAGCGGTCTTCCACCGTGCGTTTGAGCAGGGCGGAAATCTCGCTGACGGAAAGCGCTTCATTGTTGCCATTGCGGGCGTTGTCCCCGGCGGTGTCCTTCGCTACCAGCCCGGCGGGTTCTTCATCGGAATGGGACGGCGGCAACATGAATATCCTGCTTCTGGGATCGGGCGGACGCGAACATGGGCTGGCTTGGAAGCTGGCGCAATCCCGCCTGTGCACGAAGCTGTTTGCAGCGCCGGGCAATCCCGGAATTGCC